>JAFTMY010000160.1 GCA_017452165.1 Clostridia bacterium
ATACTACATATACAACACTTGAAAATGGTGGATTTACTGTTGAAGGTGATTTATATGAAGAATATGGTGCAGCAGAAAACAAAATGACACTTTATGCTGGTTGGGTATCTAACGAGTATGAAGTAAGATACTATTACAGTGATGTTAATAGTAAGAAGAATGCAATTGGTTCTTCTCCGGTTGAATCAATTACTGTTGGAAATAAACTTGTCGCTGCTGAAAAGTATAATGAAGTTTTAACTAGAACTCTCATATTCGATAAAGTTTATACACCACAATATTTAAATAGAATTGGTTATACATTCCTTGGTTGGACATTTGGTTTTGATTCTAAGAATGTTGTTGCAAATGATTCGCTTGTAACATATCCTGCAGATACTCCAATTTGTCTTAACAAAAATGCAATCGAAATTAAAGATTTATATGATACTGCTTATTATATGGAATGCTTACTTTATATTGATAAAGAATATGAAACTGTAGGCAAGACAAATGCAAATTATAATAATCTTGGTAGATTCGAAACATTAGGTGATACAGTTGATGCTGCTTACACTAACACAAGTGAACTTGGTATTACTTATTCTAAGACAACACACCATGTGCAAATGCTTGCATTATGGGATGTAAATACTTACACTGTTGAATTTAATGTAAACCAAAATTATAACTTTGATAACTTTGGTAATAATGTAAATAAATTATTAGAAGATTCAACTATTGCTAACTATGCTTATCAATTATATTCAATCAATTCTTCAAATAAGAACACAATAGTTCCTACATTATTTGATAGAAATAACTTAAAGACAACAACTGCTTTAGTTGGTATGCTTAGTGATTTTGATGAATATAAGAACAATCCACTTGCTGGTGAAAGTGAATTATTAATTAATCTTATTCAAAACCGTTATGATGATTTAGTTAATAAGATGACACCAGAAGAAAAAGAAAGATTCAAAAATGCTACTCAAGAAGAAATTATGGAATATTTCTATTTTGAAAAATACTCATATGTATATCAATATGATAATATTTCATTAAGTTTTAATAGAAACCAATTAACAGGATTTAACTTTAGAAATGAAAACTTTGAATATGGCAATGATGAAGATTATAGATTTATTGCTTATGTAACATTTGATACAAATGATTGGTATTTCATTACTAAAGATGGAACTAAGATTGATGAAGTTCTCTATTATATGATAGTTCAAAAATTTGGTTATTACTTTGGTGGTTGGTATGCAAATAACACATGCAAAGACGATGATGTAATTCTTGAATACTTTGAAGAAGATATTAATGAATCTACAAATATGGCAACAGGTTACTACTTAGATGAAACTTTAATTACATTAGATTATAGTTTATATACAAACTATTTTGAACATAGTGTAAATGAAAATCCAAAAGCTGGTAATAGTTCATACGATATTAAATATGGTTTTGTAACTACTGGTAACTGGATTGAAAATAGACAAACAAGAGTATTTGAACTTACACTTTATGCTAAATGGGTAAATAAGGAATATGAAGTTACTTTATTTGATCCAAGAGGAACTGAAATTTATGGTTCAACTACACCATACTTCTCAGTAGGAGGTAGTGAGTTTAACGAAGAATATACTTCATTTGATAAAGCACTTAATGGTGAAGATTTATCAATTAAAGTAAGAGTATTATTTGACTCCACTAACTGGTATGCAGTTGAAGGTGAAGGTATTAATGTATCTAACTATAAAACTGCTATTAATGGCGAAGGTATAACAAAAATAAATGACTACTTATATAATATTTTAATCGATAGATATGGTTACACATGGACTGGTTGGTTCGGTAATGATACATTAGTGACAACAGTTTTAACTGGTCATACAAGCGATAAAAAAGAATATAATGGTTATACAGAAAATTGTGTAACACAAGCGTTAAACTATAGAACAATTAATACTTATACTGGTTTAAGTAATTATCAAAGAACATTGACACTTTATGCTGGATGGGATGCAAATATTTATTATGTAAGTTTTGACTTAGCTGACGTTAATTCAGGATATGGAATTTCTATGGGTTCAAGTGTTGCGTATACAACAGAAGGACAAGTAGAAGTAACAGAACATTTATATATATTTGATACTGAATATAGTCCAATTAATTTACATAGAAATGGTTATACATTTGTTGGTTGGATTTTTGGTAGACCATTTGATTATATGTCAGACTATGAACCACATATTATTGCTAATTCTGCTAAATTTGTATTAAATAAATATTCAACATTAGAAGGTGGTGTTCATATTTATAAAGATGAAAACAATGAATTTAGTGAAGAACTTGGTGATTATGATAGTGCTGATATAGGTGATATGTATAGACATTATTCAATCTGTTATGCAATTTGGGAACAAATTACATATACTGTTGAATTCTATGGAAATAAGATGGAAGGTTCAACAAATCCATACTTTATGGGTCTTAATGATAATACTTACAAGTATGAAGAACCATATAGAACAATTAAAGTTAGATTTGATGATAACTATTGGTTCGATTCAGTAAATGAATCAGATTTAACTAAGACTTTACTTGAAAATGGAAACTATAAGTACTTACATTATAATGATGTAACTGCAGAATATGATTTAGATAATATACTAGTTGATAGATATGGTTACAGATGGCTTGGTTGGTATTTAAGCCCTGTTCAATTTATTGATGATTACAAGATTATTTCTGGTAATTCATTTGATGATAGAACAATGACTAAGTTTGTTGATTCATTATTTGCATTTGTATTTAGTCAAACAGGTTTTGAATCAAATACTGATAATACAATAATTAGACTCTATGCTGGTTGGGAAGCAAATACTTATTCTATAATTTATAATTTCTCAGATAACGGAACAATTATTTATCCTTATGGAGAAGATACTGCAAACGGAAGAGAAATTGATTATGAATTATATAAAAATATTCTTGGTTCAACAACAGCAGTAGCATCTGAAATTTCATCTATTGATAATATTTCAACTATTGTATTTGACACAAATGATTTAACAAAATATTTACAATTAACAAGAACTGGTTATATCTTCAATGGTTGGAGAATGAACACAGTTAATGCAAAACTTCAAGAAAATTATAATACTGCTACAACAAATATTATAAACTTCTTAACACTTGATAGTGAATATGCATCAGATACAACAAATATTAAGAGTTGTCAAACTGAAGACTCATTCTTGTATTACTTCCCAGGAAATGACTTCTCAACAACACATGAAAGACTTGGTGATAGTGAAACAGAAAATGAGCATGTAATTATCTTATATGCAGATTGGACAGCAAGAACATATGAAATTGTATTTGATATGAATAATAACTATACATTAAATACAAAACTCGGTTATGCTCAAACTATTGAAAATTCAACATATGCTGAACATATTGATGTTGAAGGTTACGACAGAAATAAAGTTTCAGTAAGAGTTGTATTTGATACAAACAATTGGTTTGGTGTTATTGATGGTATTAATGAACAAGTTAATCATATTTTAAGTCTTGTTACTGCATCAAGAATTGGTTACACATTCCTTGGTTGGTATACAACAAATAATATGTATATGGGTGAAGATACAAATATTACATCACTTATATACCAAGTTGGAAACCCTAGTTCATCAGAAGCAAGATTTGATATTACGAAATTTGTAAGAGATGAAAATCTTAAAACAGGTTTCCTTACTGAAACAGAAAAACATGATGTAACAGGTAACGTTACACTATATGCTGGTTGGCAACAAATTACATATACAGCAATCATTAATCCTCGTGATGTATATGATACTATAAATGGTGTTGGAACATCTCCAGCATGGCTTACAGGATATTCAAATACTAGTTATTCATTAACTCTTGGTGATTTCAATGATTATTATGAAATTAGAGTTAAGTTTGATAGCCAAGAATATAATATCTATGAAGACCTTAATAATAATGGAACTTATACATTAATTGAAAATTATGATTTCTATGAAATCTTAATTGATAGATATGGTTACACATGGACTGGTTGGTATTTTGATAAAGCAGCAAAAGATTCTCAACTTGTTGGTGGTCATACTGCTAATGATATTCCAGAATTTGGAACAATAAAATACCTTACTAAGTTTGATATTACAATTTATTGGATTGCTCATAATATTGCTGAAAATGAAGGTAGAGACATGGATGAAGATTTGAAATATAATGTTTATTCAGGTTGGAATGCAAATTCATATAGAATTACTTATGACTTAAATGATAAAGAAGGTATCAATAACTTTGAAGATTTAGCAAGAATTTATAGTTCTAAGGCTACTCTTTCAGATGATGTTCTTAACTTCATTACATTTGATTATGAGAAACTTCATTTCGGTTATGCTACTAGACCTGGTTATACTTTTGCAGGTTGGTGCTTATACTATGAAGTAACACAACAAAAAGATGAACCTTGTACATTCCCTGGATTTGATTGGAAGAATCCAGATGATTACAAATTAAAAGTTACATATGATGATATTATTTATGAATATGGAAACCCTAGTTACCATAAAAATCCTGATCGTATGATGATTTATCAATCATATGTTCATGATAAAGATCCTAGAACAGTATCTGAGGTTTTAGGCGACCTTGAAAATGAATCGCAAAGACATATTGTATTTGTTGCTAAATGGGTTGCAAGAATTTATAATGTAGAACTTGATTACAATGACTTAACAAATGCTAATGGTTCAACAGAAGCAGATGTTGTAAAAGGTCAAACAGATAAATTAAAAGTTCAATTTGACTCAGATGATTGGTATCGTGATTTAGGTAACAATAATAAAGATAAATATTATTTAAGAGATAAACTCTTAGTTGATAGATATGGTTATACATTTAAGGGTTGGTCAACAAGGAGATATACAAACGGTAATACTCCAAATAGTGATTATATAATTTTTGATAGATATTTATACGATGAAGAAAACGATATTCAAGGTAAGTTATTTAAATTGAATGCTCTCAACATTGAAAGTTCATTATTAAATTGCCCAGAAGCATCAGATCCAGAGGCTGAATTAACAGTTATCATATATGCAATTTGGGAACAAAATGAATACTCAATTTCTATGAAATATAACGATAATAAGCAAAAAGAACAAAATCCATACGATCCATTTAACATTTACTTTGAAAACCCTGCAAATGACTTAAAGAAATTTGCAATGAAGTGTGGTTCTTCAAATTCAAATGTTTATGAAACAACATTCAAAGTTAAATTTGATGACAGTGAAGGAATTAACTTAGTTCCACTTGATAGACATGGTTATGACTTCTATGGATTCACATTCGGTACCTTCAACTTATCTGACGATTTCAGCATTGATAATAATGTAATATTTAAATATGTTGATAGTAACGTTAATATTAAATTAAATGCTACAACAATTGCTGCTGAATCAGTTGCTACAAAGAATTATTTATATGGTAAATATAATAAATCTACTATAAGCGAAAAATTCGGTGACGAAGAAGGAACTAATCACTTCGTATCATTATATGCATTATGGACTCCAATTGAATATACAGTTACACTTGATGTAAATGATGGCGATGGTTCAACAACTGCATACTACTTTGATACAAAAGAAAACGAATATGTAGTTACAAACATTAATGATACTTATACAGTAAAAGTAGTGTTTGATACAAATGAATGGAATTATATTACAGGATACACAAATGATCCTAGTGGTCCACTTTCTAACATTAAGATTGCAAGAATCGGTTATGATTGGACAGGTTGGTTCACTAAAGATGATGGTGTTGTAACAAATTCTAATAATTGCAGCATTATTTATGATGCTAAGAAAAATAATGGTTTAACAACATTAGAAGATAAAATTTATAATACATTCTCAATTATAAATGATGATACTAAGAAAATTACTCTTTATGCTGGTTGGAAAGCAAAAACTTATACTATTAATATTAACTATAATGAAAATATTGATTCAACAAGTTTAGCATACTTTATGTCATTAGATGATGGTAAATATAACCTTAGACAAAATGACTTAGATAATGATCCTAATAGATACAAAGTTGAAATTGTATTCGATACAAGTAGTTGGAAGAATATTAATAATATAATTATGGATAGATTTGGCTTTACATGGCTTGGTCTTGCTGCTGGAACAAGAGATAAGAGTACATTAATTAGAGATGGTTCTGCTTCTACAAAATTAGCAAATAGTTATCCTGCATTAAATCGTGAGTTATTCAAAGAAATTAATGATATAATGGATAAAGATGAGTATGTAATTCTTAATGAAAATTTAGATACAACAAACTTACTTATGGTTTATGCTAAATGGAAAGCAAATACTTACAAAGTTAATATTTCATTATACGATGAATTAGGAACATTCTATAATTCAGAATATAAGATTGATGGACATGGTTCAACAACTGCTGAAGGCTTTACAGATCAATATACAAAAGAAATTACACTTGGTAAGACATTACAAATCAATTCAGATATAACAAGAAAAGGTTATAAATTTATTGGTTGGATTGTAGGTTTATCTCCACTTGATCCAAAATTCGATAAATATGAATCAAAAGATGAATTTATTATTAAAAACTATAATAATTTATTAACTTACAAATATTTATTTGAAACTGGCGCTGGAAATATAAATCTTTACAATACAGAAGCAAATGGTAATATTGTAGCAGAAACTTATGGTGATTTAGATAAAGATAGAGTTCATAATATCTATGTTTATGCTTACTATAAACCTATTGAATACACTATTACACTTGTAAGAAATGACAAAGCCGATGGTAACGGAACAACAGATGCTTACTTTAAAGTTGGAAATAGCGCTGAAGCTAAATACAATGTTTCAAAGATTGAAGAATCTGTAATGAAATTTACCATTACATTTGATACCAACGAATGGATTAATATGAACCAAATTTCTATTGATAGATATGGTTATAACTTCAATGGTTGGTATACAACAAAGACAAAATCAGATGACTTTAAACCTGGTAGTAAAGCAGATTTAATACAAATTATTCCTGCACTCTTAGGTGATTTTGAAAAATCACTTGTATTAGATGAAAGAGTTTATGACCATCTTGGTGATAGTGTTATTGATAACCACGAAACATCTGAGCATAAGATTACAATCTATGCCGGTTGGAAAGCGAAGATATATAACATTGTTTATATGCTTGACGCTGGTGGTGTAAATATCACAACAATACTTAAAGATAGTAAAGAAGTAGATGAATTTAAGATTTCTCATAAACAATTCGAATTTGATAAAGAGTATACTGCCGATGAGATTAAGAGAAATGGTTACGACTTTGTAGGTTGGTCATTCTCAAATTACACAGCGGACCCTGATGTAAACAATGGTTTCATTGAATGTAACACAATGGTTATTCCTGCTGGTAACAAATTTAAATTTGGTTTAGTTGACTCAAAAGATGCTGAATCAGAAAAAACTTATAATAACGTTAGAAAGAACAAGATAAAAGATCAGCTTAATAATATTTATTTATTTAAAGCATCAGAAATTCCTTATGCTGTAGAAAATGACTTTAAATATATTACTGTAGGTGATTATAATGCGGATATTCTTGATGGCGTAATTAAATTCAAACAATATGGTGACGATACAGGTATAGATTATGTATTCTTATATCCTGTTTGGAAACCAAAGACTTATACAATCCACTTCTTTATGAATGACTCAACTTCTTATAATGAGAAAGTTGATGGAACAGGAACAAAGACAACAAATGGTTCTACTAAAGCACAATTCTCAACAGATTATAAAGTGAATTACTATGAACCAGCTGATGGATTCTATAAGACAACAATGCAAATCACTATGGGTGCTTCATATATTGAAAAGACTTATGGTCATATATCTACCGATAGATATGGTTACACATTTAAAGGTTGGTATTATTCAAGAGCATGTGATGAAACCGTAGTATATGATGGCAAAACAGTTAATATGAAATTCTCACAACCAGCTTCATTAGATGAAAACAAGAAGAGATTTGAAATACCTGTTATTGAATACTTAATTGCATCAGGTCAACTTGACGCAGAATCAGAAACATTGATTCTTTATGCTGGTTGGTCAGCCAATATTTACTATATTGACTATGTAATTAATGCTATTGATGGTTCATCATCAATTTCAAAGGTTGTTCCTAATCCAGACAACCCTAGAGAATTCTATAAATGTTCAAGTGTAACTGAAACAATAACAATCACATTTGACCAAGAATATTCATTTGAATATATGCGTATCGGTTATAGTTATTTAGGTTATGCATTCAAAAACTATGCATTCATAGATTATCAATTACTAGAACGACAATATAACAAAGGAAAAGTTAAATTTGATTGGAGTCAAGTTCATGACATAGGAGAAAATGGAAAACTTAGAAATGTATTCTTATATTCTTCTACAATTGATTCAAATGATGTAACAGACGTTAGAGACTATAACGCTTGTGGACAACCAGAAGTATTCGGTGATAAAGAATTTGATCACTATGTAGTACTTTACCTTGGTTGGCAAGCAATGGAATATAAGATTTCTATTAGTCTTAACACAATTAAGCAAGATGCTCTTACTAACGAATTAGTAGGAATTGAAAACTATAATAAATCAGACTCTGGTTATTATGCAATATTTGATAATACTCATATGTTATCACTTTCATCAAATGCACTTAGAATTGACTATTCAAAAGATTATCCATTAATCTTCACATTAAAATTCGATGATACATTTGCAAATGCTAAGATTGTTGATACAACGTTTGGTAAGTCTTATAAACTTTCAGACTTAAATATTGTTTTAACAGGTTACACATTTAAAACATTAAATACTCACTTTGATACAAATAGTCCAAGCAATGTTATTATTGCTAATGAACAAATTGTATCAACAAGAATGATATTAGATAGTTCAGTATTCTATAAATTGTACTATCAAACACATACAACTCTTGCTGGTAATATTTCAAGTATAACTAATAAGTCATTTACTGAAATTTATACTGAAAAACTCCTTACAAATAGCGATAAGAATTATTCAGGTCTTATCACTTATACAAATGAATATACAAAACAAGAATTTACATTATTCGCTGGATATGAAAAGAATAAATTTGATGTTAATATTTTATCTAATTCAGACAGCGAAGCGAAAGGTTTATATAACTTAGTAACTTCAAAAGGTGTGCAAACAATTGGATTTAACCAAACTGCTCGTCAAACAACTACTGCATTCCTTGGAGAACATATTACATCAATTCCAGAAAATGCTGGTTCATACTTGTCAAGAATGGTTTTAAAATCTTCTTACACTGTATATGTACCTGGAAAGAATTACTTGTATGAAACTGAAACTAGAATATTTACTTTAATTATTAACTATAAATTTAATTCAAGCACTAGACTTATTGAGATTGATTCTTATCAAGTAGAAAAAGAAGGTCCATCATATAAGACTATTCAAGAATTAAATGCAGCATTATCATTAGAGGCTGGCAAGAAAGTAAATGTACTTGATTATGTAATGAATGATTTAACATCTGATTCATTTACATCATTCCCATACATTACTGATAATAAGATATCTAGTCAAAAGATTTACTCATTATACTTCCCAGCAGATAAATTAAGTAAAGATTACTCTTATGACAATGCTCAAAATCACGTTAATATTACAAACTTATTCATTGACGGACTTAAGTCAAAATTAAGTATTGAATGTGAATATGAATATCAAAAATTCAACTTGGGTGTTTACTTCAGTATTTCAGATAGTGAACAAATTTCTATTAACGTATTTAACGATAATTTCTGGCAACTCAAAGATTATCAAGTTAAATATGGTGAACAATTAATTAAATATATTAACCAATACAATAACAAGTATCCTGAACTTAAACCTATTGGTTGGTATACATTTGATGTTACTCGTGATACCTCAACTGGTAAGATTAATGGTTATGTAGATGACTCATTAATTCAAATCCCAGAAGAGGAAATCAATAACTCAAATCAAACTATAATAACTAAAGATATTTACTTATGTTATGCATTATCAAGTAACTCTGCTGACTTCCCAACAATTAAAGTTTCATTCTTTACTTGGAACGGAAATGAAAATGGAAGTTATTCGAACTATGTTGGTAATGATAAATATTTATTACAATCTAAGACATTCTACTATGAAATTGAGAAAGATGAAAATGGTCAAGACATAAAGGTATTAAAACATGCTAAGATAGGTTATGTTTATGATGAAAAAGCTAAAAAATGGGATTGGACAGATGACTACAAGAATGGCGATATCTTTACAAATATTATTAAAGATGATATTAAGTTAAGTGTCGTAAGTGGTCAACTTAAGAAATTACCAAATATTGCTACTACATATCCTAATACAGAATCAATTTGTTATGTATTACTTGATCATCAAAAAGAGAAAAATGAACAAACAGGTGCATTGGAATATGTAATATTAAAGAAGATTAATGCTAGAATTACTGAATATAACAAGACTGCTGAAGTTCCAGAATCTGCTGTAAACTATGCATCAGATCTTAAAGATAAGAAAGTTTATATTAGAATCTTAGATATAACAGATAAAACTGTTAAGAGAGACGGTAAGGATATAATTGAAAAATATGCTAAGATTGAATTCGTTGGTGAAGGTGCATTAAATGGTTTAGTAATTGAAAATGTTCCTGTATTAACACAAGATACATTAATTGATACTTCTATTACAGCATATCAAGCATACTCTTCATTTAATTTCACATTAGATAAAGATTATGTAAAATATGAAGGAAATAAAGTATTAATCAATGAAAAAGAATTTAATGTAACATACTTTGAAACAGACGGTGGTAGCGATTACAAATTCTACTCTTCTACTCATGGTGATTTACTTAAATATGTAATCTTGAACAGAATTGAATACGAATCATTTGTTCAATCACTTTCTAAGACATCTTCAATTCCAACAGCATTAATTGATACAATTGACTCTTACGGAATTAAATCAGAAGAAATAAAGAACTTAGAAGAAACTGAAAAGGTTGTAATTGACGAAGTTACTTACTACGCAGTAGACCTTCTTGAAGATGAATACTTATTTGTATTCTACTATAAGAGAGGTTCAACTTCTACAATCGTAACTGTTTGTGATAAGTTCGCTACTATTGAAGATGGCGCTTTAAGCCTTTACTCAACCAGCAACAACTTATCATTTACACAAGATACAATTTCTACTGATATTACATTTAATATTATTACTAATAAGAATGAAACACTCGTTAGAATTAATAAAAATAGAATGAATGTAAATTATACTGATAAAAATGGTGTTGTTTATAACAACTCAACAATGTACTTTGCAATTCTTTCTAACCATGCTTTAAGATTATACTTTGAAAACTTTGCATCATTAAATAGCAAAGAAAAAGCACTTATGGCTGTAATTAATGCTTATAGAAGTGATCCTTCAAAATATAAGGTAACATTAAATGCTGAAAATGGTAAGTATTCATTACTTGTAACAAATACATTAGGTATTATTACATACTTAGCAATTACATCAGATGTTTCAATTATATTGACAGAGTCTGCTTACATTATGGCATACTACTCTGATGTAAATACTCCAAACTGTGAAAATATAGTTAAACTTGCTACAAACTATGCATACATCAATACAAAAGATTATGCATCAACAAGTTCTATTATCTACATTGAAGAATTATTATTTACAGAAGAAACTGCAAATAAAGATAATTCACAATTATTTAATGATAACTATACATTCCACGTTAAAGTTGATACTATGTTTACAACAACCTATGACTTTGCTTCAGGTAAGACATACAACTATGGAACAGATAAATTCGGTATTATCGTTCTTACTGGTTCGCTCTTTAGAGAATATTCAGATGCTGTTGTTGATGGCTTTATGACTAGAGCAGAAGCAATCACAAGTATCATTGCTAAATATCCAAGTGATATTAAAGTAATGTATGAACCAACATCTAATAAGTTATATTCAATTGAGGGTCTTGAATATCAAGAAAAATACTATGTTCTTTCATTCTACTACACAGAATCTGGCGGAAAAGTAATTAAAGTTGTTTCAACAAATAACTTAATGCTTAACAACGTTAAATCTACAGGCTTTGACACTAGTGTAATGACATTATCTAACAACTTCTCATTTACAACATCATCAGTTAACTTACTTAAGGAATACTTAACAGTTACAATTAATGATAATCATGTAAATAAAGTTTATGAAGATTATTCAAATGCAAATGATAAGAATAATAAACTTGAAGAAGAAGATATTAGATATCTTGCACTTTCAAAAGATGAATATAACACATTTGTTTCTTACTATAAGAATGGTGTTAATATTGAAGTTGTAGATGGTTCTACAAATGAAGATGGAACTCTTGTAAATAAGACTTATACAGGACTTTCAATGGAACTTGCTCTTGAAATGGTAATTTACTATTATAGAGGATTCCTTAATAATAACGATAAAGTTTATGCTAACTTATTTAATAAACTTGCTAAAGAGGCAGATTATACAACAGAAGATTTAAGTAAAGAATTAGATCAAACAATCTTAGACGAACCAAGCTTTGCTGTTGGTGCATTCTCTGTACCACAAATAAGCAATGGTGGTTCTTCAACTCATTATTTACTTTCAGTTGGTATTATTGAAGGTATGAAGTCAGTTAGATTTAATAAGGTTACAAGTAATCTTGTTAAAGTTAACTATGAATCTAATAAATTCGGTGAAACAACTAAATTTGAATATGAAATTGTTGAATTTAGTTCTGATGTTAAAAAAGCATAAGTAGTATAATTTAATACTAGAAAAAAGAAGAATTGAGATAAAATCTCAATTCTTCTTTTTTTATAAATTTTATATAAAAATTGCTTAAAAATATGATTTAATGATAATAATTTTGATATGGAAAATATAAAAAATGAAAATATTATATCATTTAATAATGATATAATTAGATTAATTAATGAAGAAAAACATATTATTTCATCAAAGGAAAATTATTATGAAGAAATAATTTTTAATAATTTCATATTAAAAAATAGATATACGTTCATTGGTTATAGTGATGATGTTTTTTTTAGTGAAAATAGTTTAAAACAAGATTATTATGATTTTTATAAAAAAATATTAAAGTCTAATGTTGGACTTATAATTAGTGGTGGGTTTTCTATAAAAAATATTTATGATTATCAAAATAGCAAAATAAAAATTACAGAAAATGACATTAATAATATAATAAATTTTAATAAATATATTCATAGTTTAGGCACTAAAATTTTTTATACAATAAAATCAGAGTATGGAAGACTTGATTATAAAAATAAGTTTTATAATTTAGTAAATTATTCTGCTTCTTTTAATAAAGATATAAATAATTCAAAGTTGTTTTGTATGAGAGTTAGTGATGGTCAGTGTAGAGAAACAATAGAAATTATGAGTGATATTTGTGATTTTGCTATAAACTTAAATTATGATGGAGTATTAATTGAAGGTGATTTATATAGTTTAGTCGGTGAAATGTCTTCTAGAGAAATTAATAGAAGAATGTTTGGTTATTTTTCAAGTATGTCAGACTATTCAAAAAAACTACTTGATAAAATTAATGAAAAGCACGATAAATTAAATATTTTATATTCATTTTCGTTTAAAACTTTTGTTAATGATATTTATGGAAAAAATTATAAAAAGATTTTATCTTTAAAATATTTTAATGAGAAAATAGCGCAAAAAGATATTTATAAATTTTTAACAATGCTAGTAAAAAATGGTGTTGATGGTTTTATTTTTAAACCAGGAACTTATGAAACTGAGTTTTTATCATCGCAAAATGAATATATGACTAATGAATTTATTAAAAATTTATATTTAAATATTAATGAATATTTTAAATTAAATAACATTAAAAATAAATTTGGACAAAATATAACTTTAATTTATGAATCATTTTATGATGATTATAATAAAGTAGTTTTTAAAGAAAATTTTTTATTTAATGTTACTAAAAATATACTTGCTGATTTTAAGTATTTGCAAAAAGTAAGTAAAAATTTACCATTTAAAAATTGCATAAAATGTGGTTTTTGTAGTGATAAAAACAATGAAAATAAGATATCTTCTTGTATTATTAACCCATTTGTTAATGAAAAAATTTCAATTAATTATAATGAAAAAATTGCAATTGTAGGTGCAGGTGTATCAGGTATTAATTGTGCTTTATATTTAGTAAAGTTAGGTTATAAGGTTGATTTATATGAAAAAAATCCAATTATTAATAAAAATAATAGGTTAAATGAAATTTTTGGTTATAATCAACCATTAAAATCTTATAATGATTATTTAGAAAAAATGATAACTAAACTGATAAATGAAAACAAATTAAGTGTTTTTGTTAATAAAAATTTCGACTTAAATATATTAAATAATTTAAAGTATACAACTGTAATAAATGCAACAGGAACAAAAGATATTTATTCTAATATTCCTGGAGCCGTTTTAAGTATTGTAAAAAATATTAATGACGTATTAGATAATAAAGAATTAATTGATAAATCAGATAAAATTGTAATAAATGCCAAAACTGAAAAATCTTTAGCACTTGCTCAATATTTACTTCTTTGTAATAAAAATGTTTCACTTATTATTAGTTCTCTTGATTTTTTAATTGATATGAATAACTCAAGATTGACTTATTACTTATTTGCTTTAAATAAATTAAAATGTAATGTTTATTTAAATGCAAATGTGAAGAGAATAGAAAGAGAATTTGTTGAAATTATTATTAATTCAAAATTTGATAAAAGAAATTTTGTTGAAATTGTAATGAATTTAAAGTCAGGTAAAAAATACAAATCCGAGGAAAAAGCGAAAATTTTAGATATTGATTTATTTATTGATGAAAATATGCAAATGCCTAATAATAAATTATTTTATGATATAGTTAGTTCTAATTATAAAGGAAAAGTCTATATGATAGGTAACTCTTTAAAAATATCATCAACTGAAGAATGTATAAAGTCAGCCTTGTATGTCGCTAGAAATATATAATTTGTATTTTAGTTGACATTAATGTAAAATTAATATATAATTTTTTTATGAGTGAAAAAGTTTTAAATGTATGTTGTTGTAATTGATTTTTAATTATAACCTTAATTTAAGGTTTTTTCCATTTGTCTAAAAATTTAAATGAGTGGAGATAACCACTCATTTTTTATTTTATGGAGGAAATTATGGCATTAAATATTTATAATTCTTTTAGTAGAAAAAAAGAATTATTTGTTCCAATTGATAAAAAACAGGTTAAATTATACGTTTGTGGACCAACAGTTTATGGTCCACCTCATGTTGGTCATGCAAGGTCTTATACTAATTTTGACGTTGTTAGAAGATATTTAGATTATTTAGGTTATAATGTAAAATATGTTCAAAATATAACAGATGTAGGACATTTAGTAGGTGACTCAGATGATGGTCAAGATAAAATTTTGGCTCAAGCAACTAAAGAAAATATTGACCCTTATGCACTCGCTTATAAATATGAAAATATTTATTTTGAATATATGGACAAACTTGGAATAAAAAGACCAACAATTAGTGCTAGAGCAACAGGTTTTATTCCTGAAATGATTGAACTTGTGCAATCAATTATTGATAAAGGATTTGCTTATGTTACAAGTGAAGGTAATGTTTATTTTTCTGTTCATAAACTTGATTCTTACGGCAAATTATCAGGTAGAAAACTTGAAAATAATTTATCAGGTGAAAGAATAACTGTTGCTGATGATAAGGAAAATCCTGAGGATTTTGCCCTTTGGAAAAGTGCTGTTGGTGGACATATTATGAAATGGAATTCACCTTGGGGTGTTGGATATCCTGGTTGGCATATTGAGTGTTCTGCTCTTAGCAAAAGATTTTTTGGTGATACTTTTGATATTCATGGTGGTGGTCTTGATAATATTTTTCCACATCACGAAAGTGAAATTGCTCAAAGTGAAGTTGCAAATGGTAAGCCATTTGTAAATTATTTTATGCATAACAACCTCGTTACTGTAAATGGAACAAAAATGGGCAAGAGTCTTGGTAATTTCATTACTCTTGAACAATTATTTGAAACATTTAATCCAATGCTCGTTCGTTATTTTATTTTACAATTCCATTATAGAAAACCTGTTGATTTCAGTTATGATGCAATTGAAATGGTTAAAATTCAGTATAATAAAATGAACGAAATCTTTGGTAAGATTAAGAAACTTTCAGATGGCGAATATAATGAAGTAGAAAGTGCTGAACTTGTGGATATTAAAGAAAGTTTTATTAGTGCGATGGACGATGATTTTAATACTCCAGTTGCTACTGCAGAAATGTTGCGTTTTTCTAAAATTGCTGCTAAAATATTAAGTAATAATAATCTTTATTATATTAAGGAAGCAAATACTATTGTAAAAATGTTTGAAGATATTTTAGGGTTCGATTTTACTTTTGATGATACAAATGAAAATTCTAGTCAATCAAATGAGGATAATGAAAAATTACTTGATTTGATTTCAGATATTAGAACAAAACTTCGTGCAGAAAAAAATTATGCACTTTCTGATTATATTAGAGATGAACTTAATAAGTTAGATATAAATATTAGAGATAAGAAAATTTAATTGTTTAGGGGAGAGTAATTTATGAATTATTATGATACATTTGACGAAAATGGAATTTTTCAATGTTCAGTAGATGAAGATGATGTTCACTATAAGGGGCTTTGGCACAAGGTTATTAGAGTTTGGCTCTATGACAGTGATGGTAACATTTATTTAAGAGTAAGAAAATCTGATAAGAAACTTGATTGTATTAATGAACTTCACTTACTTTCTTCTGAAAGTGCTGTTGAGTGCTTTGATAGGGGTATGTTTGAAAAACTTGGTGTTCACTTTCCTGCAACTTCTCATATTGAACAAGCAAATATTAGAAAAAAACAATACAAAAAAACTTATTTAGATAATACTGAAATTAGAGATAACTACTTTTTATGTGACTTTATTGGTGAATTTGAGGGTAATACAAGTTATTACCTTTATAGTGATGATACTGATGGATTAGTTAAAGTAAATGCAAAAGGTGTCTTGAACTTCTTAAATACTAGAACTGGTGAAATTATTGCTTATGATGTAAAACCTTTTGGTGATATGCAAAATAGCAGAAGATTCTTAAAAATAGATGATATTTTTAATGATAGAAAAGAAGATTTATTTATTAAATATAATTTTGTAATTAATGCTATTATGAGAAACGCGGCTCAAAAAGAAAGAAGTAAGAAAGAAGATGAACGTATTAAGCAACTTATTAGTAGGTCTCAAGAATTTAAGGAACAAACATATAAATCACACGCTGATGATAATGAAGGCGATAGTGTTTATTAATATTTTAATTTATATTAAACAAAAAAGAACATATTGAATTAAAACTCAATATGTTCTTTTTTTATTTATGCTATTATAAATTATAAAAATATGGAAATAACTAAAAATAACACTTTATAAAGAAATAAAAATGCAACAATTTTTACTAATTTTGGACGTTTGTTAGAAAATTGTTAGAAAAATTAAAACATTAGTTATATAAATATAATTTAATAAAATATTTTTTGCAAAATAAAAATCGCTACAACTACTGAAATTATCAGCAATTATAACGATTTAAAATTTTTGGTGCCGAAAGCGGGGGTCGAACCCGCATGAGGTTTCCCTCGCGAGATTTTGAGTCTCGTGCGTCTGCCATTTCGCCATTTCGGCTTAATTGTGTTATTAACTTTGTTATAATAACACAATTTTTATAATTTTGCAAGAAAAATATCTTAATTTATTATTATATTTCAATATTATAATTTAGATATTATTGTCTTTCATTATATGCTTCCATTGAGAAACCATAGTCTCTTGCATCTTTAAACTTATTAAATACTGATTGGTCAAGTGAAAGATTTGCTGGAGCATTTTCGATTGATTTTTCAAAATCTGCAAAATCCTCAACTTTTCCATTGTGAACTGAAAGATATGATTCAATCCATGGGCAAATTGCAAAACCTGGTCTTGGTCTATAATTTACTCTTGTTTTTTCACCATTTATTTCGGTGATACAATACATAACTGGTTCATCTTTACCATTTACTATTCTACGATACTGAGTTTTTACATCAGAAGTTGGGATTTTTATAAGACCAAATTCTTCAGACGATTTTTCAACTACTTCAGTATCTTTTGCTCTATCAAGCATATAAGTTCCTGTTATCATTTCTATAGGTTTAAATTCTTCTGGGTTTGATTTTGATAATTCAACCATTGTTTTAATATAGTCTTGAGTATCAAAATCACCAGACATATAAGCAGGGTGAGCAAGGCAAATTTTTCCACCAATTTGTTTAGCAATTCTAAATACTTCACTTGAATTAGGAAATAATTTTTGATGAAAGAAAAGTTCACCTTTTGGATTTGTTATTAAGTTTCTTGTTATATCTGATTCAACATCAAGTTTTTTAAGGTTAAAAGTTTTTATAAATCTTTCTTTTTCTTCAGGATTTTCAAATAAATAGTCAAGATAGTGTTTCGCATAAGAAGCAGGGTGTCCATCATTTATAAAAATATTTTTTGGAGGATAAAACCCATATTCGCCAAGTTTTTGAACAAATACCGAGCAATCATCTTCCCATAATTTTTGAAGAAAACTATCTTCAAAAAGAGGCATTAATTTTTCAGGGTCAAAATCATAAAGAACTATATCGCTTCTATATCCATCATAATTAAAACCAGTAGCAGGTGATTTAATATCATCAATTGTGCTAACAAATTCTATTGCTGTTACAAGTTTACCTGAGTAGTGTTTTTTTATTTTGTCTTTTACTTTATCCCAAAGACCAGATTTATATAAATTTAAATTATTAAATTCTAAAAGTGCCAAACATTTTACACCATTTGCTTCAGCCATATCTAAAATTTCAAAAAAATCTTTTTCGCTTGGATTATCATATAAATGAACGTGCATATCGGCAACTATATTATTTTTTTTCATTAACTAAATTCTCCTTTAGTAACATAGATTAATTATAACATTAAAAGTCTGTAATTTCAAGAGTGAGTTATGATTTTATTGCAAATAAATACAATATTTTATATAATAAAATAGGGTGAAATAATGAAAAAATATAAAGTTTTAATGATAAGTTCTTTTGTTATTAGCATTTTACTATTATGCATAATGTGTAGTTTTGTATCATATAAATATTGTGACATGACTTATGCTATTAAATATAAAGGAGCATCAGCACCAGCAGAGATTGCTTTTTTATATGTGATTCCATTTATAGTTGCAATAATAATTACATCATTTTTAACTTATTATTTTTATAAAAAGTCTAAAACAAATATTAAATAATAATATTAAAAATATTTTTATACTTTTAAATATGCAATTAGTCGTAAAATATTATAAATAATATAAAAAATTAGATTTATTTAAAAAAAATTATTGTAAAATTAATCATTTTATAGTAAAATAGTCAAAATGTGATATTTTATATAAATATCATAATAATTTTTAAAATTTATGCGAGAGGAGATTATATTATGATTTTAGAAGAATTTGATGATAGTCAAGTTGCGTTATTTAATGCATTTGATCACTACCCAAAGGTTGAGGGTTTTCCAAAAACTGTTGTAGCATTTTTTAGTTATGTTTTAATGGAAGAATTTGAAAGAGTTTATAAACCAGAAACTATTATGGTTCTTAAAAGTTGTTCAATGGATTTACCAATTTATAAAATTAATTCTAATGGAATTGAAATTGCTGTAATGCATGCACCTCTTGGTGGACCATACATTGTTGAAATTTTTGAAGAAATTATTTCTTTTGGTGCTAAAAATGTTATTATTTGTGGAAGTTGTGGAAGTTTAACAACATTTGATGAACACTCTATTATTATTCCTACATCTGCAATTCGTGATGAAGGAACAAGTTATCACTATGCTCCTGCAAGTGATGAAATTGAACTTAACAAAGAAGTTATTGAAGTAATTGAAGGCACTTTAAAAGAAATTGGCGTTCATTATACAAAAGGTAAGACTTGGACAACCGATGCTATTTATAGAGAAACTGCTAAAAAAGTTGAAAGAAGAAAAGCACAAGGTGCGATTGTTGTTGAAATGGAATGTGCTTCTATGACAGCATTTTCACAATTTAGAGGAATTAACTTTGGACAATTACTCTACACTGCTGATGATTTAAGTACAGATGAGCATGATGTAAGAGGTCTTTTAAATGGTGATGTTTCTAAAAAAGCACTTGTTATTCCTATTGCTCTTAGATGTGCAGCTAATATTCAAAAGTATTTTAAGAATAAAGCAGAACAAGCAGGCAAATAAAATTTAATATTTATAAAAAATAATAATTTCATTTGATTAATAATTTGATTAAATGAAATTATTTTTATATAATAGGTTTAGTTGAATTTTTAATATAAAATTTTTAACTAAATTAAGAAATAAAATAGTGTAAGGAAAGATAATTATGAAAAATTTATGGGAAAAATATTCAGATGAAGAAAAGAAATCTATTCAAGATTTCTGCGAAGGTTATAGAGATTTCTTATCTACTCATAAAACAGAAAGAGAGTTTGTTGACTATGCAGTAGAAGAAGCAGAAAAGCAAGGTTTTAAATCGCTTGAGAGTGTAATTAGTAGTGGTAAAAAACTCTCTGCTGGTGATAAAGTTTATGCTGTTTATATGAATAAAACAATCGCAACATTTGTTCTTGGAACTGAGCCACTTGAAAAAGGCATGCTCATTACTGCAGCACATATTGACTCTCCAAGACTTGATATAAAACAAAAACCTCTTTATGAATCACAAGGATTCTGTATGATGGATACACACTACTATGGTGGTATTAAAAAATATCAATGGACAGCACTTCCTCTTGCTCTTCATGGTGTAATTTGTAAAAAAGATGGAACAACAAAAAAAGTTGTTTTTGGTGAAGATGAAAATGGTCCAGTTATTGGTCTTTCTGACCTTTTACCACACCTTGAGAAAAAAGATGATAAAAAAGATTTTAGTGGGGAAGACTTAAATCTTTTAATTGGAAATACTCCTGCAAATGTTGAGAAAGATAAATTTAAGACATTTATTATAAATCTTTTAAAAGAAAAAGGTATTGATGAGCAAGACTTTTTATCTGCTGAAATTGAAGTTGTGCCATCTGGAAAGGCTAGAAATTTTGGCTTAGATAATAGTATGATTATGGCTTATGGTCAAGATGACAGAGTTTGTGGTTACACAAGTTTAAAGTCTATTTTTGAAGTTGAAAATCCTAAATACACATGTGTTAGTCTTTTAGTTGATAAAGAAGAAATTGGAAGCGTTGGTGCAACAGGTATGCAAAGTAAATTCTTTGAAAACGTTGTTGCTGAAATTATGAACGCACAAGGCGATTACTCTGAACTCAAAGTTAGAAGAACAATGCAAAACTCTGCAACACTTTCAAGTGATGTTACCGGAGCAGTTGACCCTAACTTTACAAGTCCTTATAACACTGAAACAGATGCTCATTTTGCCAGAGGTGTAAATTTTAATAAATACACAGGACATCGTGGTAAATACGAATCAAATGATGCTAATCCAGAATTTATAGCAAAACTTAGAGATTGTTTTGATAACGCAAATGTAAATTATCAAATGACTGAAATGGGTAAAGTTGACCAAGGTGGCGGTGGAACAATTGCATATATTATGGCTAATTATGGTATGAATGTAATTGATGCTGGTGTTCCTGTTTTAAATATGCATGCTCCTTGGGAAATTACTAGCAAGGCTGATATTTATGAGACTTATAAATGTTACAAGGCATTTTATAATTTTGAACTTTCTAAATAAAAAATCTTTTAACATTAAATTTTAATTTTTGTTAATTTTATCTAAAAATTTTATTTTGTAATTTCTAACTTGATTTTTTTTCTTCTTTATTATACCATTTTGATTACTAAAATAATAAGGGGAAAAATAATGGTGGAAGAATCTTATAACATTGATTATGAGGTTAAAAAGATTTTAAATCAAGATAATGAAGAACCAATTATTTTGCTTGCTAATAATCAAATTCCTACTAGATTTGAAAAAGTTGCACTTATTCCTTACAAGAAAAGTTTATATACTATTTTATCACCAATTGATACTTTTCCTGGAATAAAAAAAGATGATACTTTGGTTCTTAAAATTATTAGAAATGATGAAAATCTTTTAGACTTGAATTTACCTAATGATTCAAAAATAATTGGTAAAATTCAAAAATTATATAAAAAGGGTGAAAAGATTTTAAATCTAGACGCTTTTAAAAAGGAAGAATTTGTATTTTAATTTTTTAGCAGTTATAAGTTAGTTTATAACTGCTTTTTTTGTGTCAATAAAAATTTCTTTACATATTTTAAATTAGGAGATTTTTATGATATTTGAAGGTAGCGGTGTTGCTCTTATAACACCATTTAACTCTACAAAAAAAGTGGATTTTTTTACACTTAAGAAACTTATAGATTTTCAAATTTCTAACGGAACAAATGCTATTATTATTTTAGGAACAACAGGTGAAAGTTCTACCATTACATACTATGAAAGAGAAGAAATTATTAGATTTTGTGTAAAAGTAACAAATAAGATTGTTCCTGTTATTGTTGGATGTGGAAGTAACTCAACAGATAAAGCAATATCCTTTGTAAAACAAGCAAAAAGGCTTGGTGCTGATGCGTCACTTATAGTTACCCCATATTATAATAAGTGCAATCAAGATGGGCTTTATTTACATTATAAAAATATTGCTGAGATGATAAATTTACCTATGATTTTATACAATGTTCCATCAAGAACGGGAGTAAATCTTGAACCTGAAACTGTATTAAAGTTATCAAAAATTAGTAATATAGTAGGTATAAA
>JAFTMY010000161.1 GCA_017452165.1 Clostridia bacterium
AAAACATTTATAATAACTTTAAATTTTATTATGAAAATATCAATGCTATTGACAAGATTAATGGTATTGAAATGAACGATAAGATTATTGTAATTGTTGCTGATAATAACTATTCATTTAAGATTTCTGCTATTGCAACTAACACAAGCACAGCACTTAAAGACAATAGAATTACTGCAACTTCTGCAATTTCAGTCGTTTCTAACTCAATTGAGGGTTATAACTCAAACCAAAATCAATACTATGATAATATTATTTCAAGTATTATGGTAAATGGTAAAACATTATATATTTACAAAAATAAATTATATGAAACCCTTAATACTTATAAGATTTATAGAAACGAAAAGAGTGACTTAACTGCTGAATACTTCATTAAATATACATATCTTGATATTGAATATGATTTCAAGATTAAAGATATAAAAAATATTGATGAAATTAAGAGAGATATTTGTACACTTGCTAATAATCCATTTAAACTTGATTCAGCTAAAACTGAAATGATGGTTTCAAGAAATAATTATACACTTTATGTATTTACAAATGAATCTCAATATAAAATTCAAACAGCAAATGTAGATGATAAAACATTTGAATGTTCGATTGTATATGAAAAAGCAGAATCAGATACAGAAGAGGTATATAATTCATTTAGTTCACATAATGGAACATATATAATTATGAGAAATTTAATTGACTCATATTATACAAAGTATACACATATTACAGTTACACTCTTAAAAGAATTCTCAGATAAACTTGCTTCTTATGGTGAATCATTTACAGGATTTAGACTTGAATATGAAAATGGTGAATCAGTATTCTATGATGTAAAACAATATGGATTCTCATTCTCATTTGTTGTAGAAGAATCAGTTACACTTTATGCTGAATTTGAAACAGTTTATAAAAATGTAGGTGACGCATTATTAGATGCTATGGGTAATTCAGGCACAGAAAGTGGAACAAATCCTGATACATCAAGTCCATCACCAAACTATGGTGCTGTTCAATTTGATGCCCCAGAAGAAACAAAAATTGTTACAACAACAAACATTCAAGCTTCAACATATATTCACTCATTTGCTATTAAAGTAGCATTAGACTTCATAATTATTTATGAATTTGATTATAAAGATAATATTTATAAACTTAAAAATAATGAATTCCCTGCTGCTTATAAAGCTATGGGCTATGACAAATACTTCTCTGTTGAAGGTGATGAATCAACTGCTTATACAGATGACTTCAATCAAAAATTCTATTCAAACGTAAGAGTTATGATGCCAAAAGAAGTTCCAAACTTGAACTTACTTGATCCTAACTCAGAATACACTGTAATTTATAAATTATTCACATTAAATATTTCAGTTACTCAAAACAACTCAGCTAACTCACAAAGTAACTCAGGTAACTCAATTGTTTCATCAGTTTCAAATCTCTTATTGTTCTATCCTTATGAGTTTGCAAACAGAACTGAAGCTGCAAATGATGTTCACTTTATTAATAATGAAAAAATTTATACATACTTTAACGGATACTTATATCCAAGTGTAAGAGATAAGATTGAAAATGGTGTAACAGTTCAAGAACATTACAAAGACCCTTATCTTGTAAGATATGCTGATGCAGCAAATGAAAAATATAATATTAAATTTAGTGATACTCTTAACAAGAAATATGGTTCATTTATTGATGGTTTCTATTCATATGAACATAATATTAATTTACAACCAGGCGTTGAAAATACCGGTTTATTATCTGGTACAAAAGCAGATAACAACGGTAACTGGGACGGTAACGTAATCATTATTACATACGATGGTAAAACAACAATCCCTGTAACTTATAACTTCTTCTTAGAGGGTTCAGTTAAAATTTATATTGTTCCTTCTTATATGGTTCAAGATAAAACAGGATCTGAAAATAAGATTGAATACAGAGTTGACCTCCCACAAAGTCAAATTCTTTCAATGACAGAAGAAGAAATTATTGAAGGAACAATCTTTGTAAATACAACTGATGCTATTTTACAACCAAAGGCTCAAAGTGATGTTGAAAAATATGCAGGTGGTCCAAACTTATTCTATTATCAAGTTGATTATAAGTTCTCTGCTCCACTTACATTTGCATTTAATTCTCCATATTTAACATTTGATCATTATTATTATGTTAATAACAACGGAGAAAAAATTAAACTTGAAAATAGTAACTCAAATGTAACATTAAAAACAAATAATTCAGTTATTACAATGTCATATCTTGAAGAATTCAGACTTTTACTTGGTGAACAAGTAAATGAAATTACTCTTGATAATAACACAATTGAATTATACTGCGTTGCAAAAGAAAGTATTAAAACAACATCATTTACTCTTGATGTAGATGCCACAACAACAGCAGTAAAACCAAATTATGATATTTCTTTATCTGGTGATGAAGAAAGCTATGGTAATGGTTATAAAACAAAGAATTCTATTACATTTGATAACACTGGTATTAATACTAATGTTGAATTGTATTATACAGATGAAAATGGTGTAATTACAGATGAAGCAACTGCTATTGCAGATGGTAAACCATATAAACTTATTGTTACAGTTAACCATTCAACAAAAACAAATGGTAGACCAAAAATTTCCCTTCTCTATGGTCAAGATTTTGTAACAAAAAATGCAACATTTAGTGTGTCATTTAATGACTTTGATCCACAGACAAGTTATGCTGGCTCAGGAACATATTTACACTTAATGCATTTAGATACATATAGTCTTGAATTTAAATCTGCATATTGTGCAAATGCTACACAAAAAGTTACTATATCAAAAACAACTACAACTTCACCTGTTGTTTCATTTACATTAGATTCAACATTTGCTGATAATAATGAAATTATTATTCAAACAGATAAATATTTCTTAATTTACTACTATACTAACTACATTGGCACTGGTTCTGGTGATGCTGATGTATCATTAAATGTAAACTACTCTAAGACTAATATTACATATACAACTAGTGAAAATAATAAATATTATATGTATGCATTTATTCAAGAAGGTAGTGCAATTTCATTAATTGCAAATATATCAAATAATAATAGTGTATTTGATACTCAAGAAAAGAAGAATAAATATTTAATTTATAGATATGATAAAACAGCAGGTAATGCAAATACAATTTTAACATCTTATGATACATACTTTAATGGTATTGAAGATGGTGTAAAAAGATATACTAGATTTGAAATAAGAGATAGTTCAAAGATAACTTTTGCAAGTGATGTTGTTAAAAAGCATTATAGCGATTTTGGTAACTCATTCTTAGGAATTGATAAATTAACACCTATTAAAGCAGATGCAACTCAAAAGAGTTATTCATTTGTTCCAAAATCTAACCTTATTTACTTAGCGGATTATCTTGGAATTGTTGTATCTAAAAATGTAACTAATAAATTTATTGGTGTTTTAGCCCCAGGTAACTCTTCTAATGTCAATATGAAACTTGATATTAAAGATAACCCAAGTTATAGACCAACAAAAGAAAATAGTGCATATAATTTTGCTGTTGACTATTTACCTATGGATAAAGCTTATATCTTCACTGAAACAATTAAAGAAACTGATAAGTATTCAGCAATTGAATATATTGAAGAATCTGATAGTTTATTCTTAACTGAAGATGATTTAACTACAACAGATTCAATACGTGTAACAGAATTTAAACCAATTTCTGAAACAAATATATATGTAATGTCTAATAAAGATATTGATAAATCAGTAGAAACTCAAACAATGTTACTTGTTAAATCTGGTTTAAATAAAAATGGTGCAAAATTTGGTTATACACTTTCAAGACTTGTTTCTGAAGGTAAACCAACCATAATAGATTATGTATATAGTGAAAATATTACAAACTATACAATGATTTATTCAGGAAATCCAGATGATATAGTTAATAAATACGCATTTAACCAAAAAACTGGTAAAGTTGATTTTGAAGTATTAGGTACTGATGGTGCAACAAAATATAGAGATAAAACTGGTAAATTTGTTGCATTTACAAAAGAATCAATCAATGATAAACCAATTCATGGTATGACATTATATATTAAGAAAGGTGCAGAAACTGTTGAATACTACATTTTAAATAATGTCGCTTATACTTATGACAATAAGACTAATACTCTAGTTCAAACTAATTTATTCTATGAAAGCATATTTGTAAATGTAAACTATAACACTTACGATGTTAATATTGTTCCAATGCTTATTACCTTTGAAGATCAATATACTCTCAAACAAGGTAAACTTTATAAAGGAACAATCAATGCTGCTAATGAAATTACAACTAAATTTGACTTAAAATACACTGATAAAGGTGTGCTTTACTTACAAGTTACAGAAGATGGTAGAAATGTTACCAAAAATGCAACTTCAATAGTAGTTGATAATGAATATGAAATTTTAACTATCACAACAGATAGTCCAACAACAAAATATTCAGTTTCAAGAAGTGTTAAATTATTTATTTCAAGCAGTGATCATGCATTAGTAGAATATAATTCTAGTGAACAAAAATTCAAAGAAGAAATTACCGATGGTATTGGTGATAAACAAATTGAAATTTCTTATGCATACTTAGAAAGTTCATATAATTACAAAGTTGTTTTAACATATAAAGATTTACAAAATAATGATTCTTTATACCAAAAACTTAAATATAAAGGTTTAGTTGGAACAATTCCAACAAAATCTGAAGATTTAGACAATGAAGCAATTACACTCTATATTTATGAAAATAATATTTATACAAGTCAATATTGCTTATTTGATGATTTACTTGTAGTTGATGGATTATATGTTGCATATGATTATATTCAAACAATTTCAGCAACACCTGTAACCTATTCATTTACAAAAGGTAGTTCTGCAAGTGCATCATATTATAATATTAATAATACAAATTATTATTATGATGATGTATATGGTAAATTTATTAAAACATCTGCTCTTGGTTCTGGATATATAACAGTAACACATATTACATTTGCTACAACAGCAGGTATTAATTCGTTATTCTATAAAAATTCAGATACAAGCAACTTATATGTTGATAGACTTTGCACAACAAAGGCTCCAAATAAGTTCACTTATAGTTCTTCAACATTAAAATATGATTCAACAACTATTACTTCAACTAAAACAACATTTAAGTTATATAATACCGTTAGTTCAAGTAATATCTTAAATACAAAAGATTATATTATGAAGAATCCAAGTCTTTATTACTATAACACTAGTTTATATGCAGTTAAAGACAGTGGAAAAATAATAGTAAATGATATCTCAGTAGAAAAAGTTACAATTGATAGTAATGATTATTATATTGCTAATAATTTATTATTTACAAAACCTACCGATGAGTCTAAACCTATATTCCCATTTGAATATTATGATATTGAGTCAGGAACTAGAGTTTCTAGAAGAGTTAAAACAGGAACAAAATTAGATTATTTAAAATCTGATACATACTACTTTATATTCCCACAAAAATTAATCTATGATTACACATTTACAACTACTACTGATACTACTACAATATTAGAAGATTCAAAAGTTTATACTCTTGAAAGTGTAAATAAAAATCCTGATAAAACTGCAGACCCAGATACAGTAGCAATTGCTACATATAAAAATGGTTCAAATACTCTTTTAGTAAAAGTTAATCAAAACAAGGTATATTCTTATTTTGATAAGAGAGATATGTCAGCAATGACTATTAAAACTCAAAACTTTACTTGGTCAACAAAACTTAATGTTCAAAAGATGAAGACAAATGGTGAATTAGATGGAACATCTATGATATCTAAGACTGAAAGATTATTAAAAGAAACAACAGTATTACAAAGAGGCGGAGAAATTCGTTCAAATTATGCTACAGTTTCTCTTAGATCAGTTACTGAACAAATTACTGCAGCTGCTGGTTACTATGTAAAAGGATTTATCATTACAAGTGATTTTGACCACTATGATTCATTCTTCTTACATTATCAAGAAACATCTTTAACTGGAACAGATCCTAGTGCTGGTGCAAGCACAAACATCTTATCTGGTCTTCAAAATCTTGAAAACTATTCATTATTTAAATATACCACATTTATTCCTATTACTTATGCCCTTGATTATTTATCAGGAACTAATGGTGCATTCTCTGTAACAACATCTGGTGGTATAATTACAAGCATTACACTTAATTTTGATATTAGATTAAATGGTAATTTAAATCTTTATATTGTTTATGCTCCTGTAATTTATCAAATTTCAGCAATTAAGTTAAATGCTCAAGAAAATATTAAAGTTGATGCTATAACTGGTGATGAATATATTATGAAAAATGATATGTTGTATTACTACAAAAATGTTGATACTACAAAAGATGAATTTAAAACTTATGATACTTCAAAAGATGCTCCTGTTGGATATATTAAAGGAACAATGGTAGTTGAATATGGTAGAAGCACATTTATTAAAGCAGCTGTATATGATGGTTCTCAATATATTGGTTATTCACTTGGTAAAAACACTGATGCTACTAAAATTGAAACAGCTTATACTAGTGCTAATATCAATGATAAGATGAATCAAGCAGCATATTACGCAGGTCAAGTATATGATGCATTTAGAGATGGTAAAGACTTACTTGAATTAAGTGCACCAAAAGAGGGAGAATTTGATTCTCAAAAATATGACTACTCTAAATTATTAAAAATTGATGGTACAATTGATGATAGTCCTTCAGTTCAATTTATGAATAAAGATGGTATTCAAATTAAAAACAATAGAGTTATTTTAGATGGTATTAATTCTGCAACAAATAACATTATGGTATTTAATGTTAAGAAAGATATTCAATTCTATATATTCTATAAAGCAGTTTCATATACCCTTGAAATAAATCTTGCTCAAAACCCAACAGGTGTTTCTTCAACTGATTCATCTGTTCAATCATATCTTACATTTGTAAATACAGAAAATCCTGTTCTTAATTTAGATGACCCATCTAAAATTGTAAATCCACAAATATCATTTGAAAATGGAACAACTGTAAACTATAAATACAAAGTTCATAATGTAATTACAGATGTAAATGATAAATTAGTTTACACTGCATTTGATAATTATGGTAGATTAATTGTTTATGACGATGGTAATGATAAAGCATATAGAATACAAAATGGCTTATCAAGTTTCAATGATAGAATTTATGGTGTATCATCTGATGATATATCAAATATTTCAATCAATAAATCAATTGTATTCGCTCCTGTATTAAATTCATCAGTTAATATTCAAGTTTCTAGACAAATTGGTTATTTACTCTATAATGATAATGGTAGTGGTCTCCACTATGCACCATCTCTTAGAAGAATTTCAACCAAAGATAGTCTTTATAAACTTATTACTGATGCGAATACTCCAACAGTTGATAATTTCGGAACATTCTATACTGATGACAATAAACCTACAATTTATCTCTATGATGGTAAAGCATACTTAAAATCATCAGCAATTGAATACTTTGTTCGTTCAACAGCAGATTTCGGTAATTTATCAACACTTTACAATGAAAACTCATTCCATACAGATAGAAATAATGTTGATATTTCTCAAGAAACATTCAATTATTTATATGAATTAATACCAATTAGTGAATTAGATACTTATGCAGAGTATACTAATAACTACCTTGAAGATAGTTATAATATGTCTACTGGTTATTTAGTAAAAGACTCATATTTATTAAATATGAAGAATTCTCTTACAGACTATGTAACATATAATGAAACAAGTAAAGATAATTCTGGTGATGGAATCACAACAGGAACTAGAGTATCTTCAAATAACAAATATATTTACTCTATACTTAATATTAAACCTACTGCTGATGGTAAATTTGGAAATATTTCTATTACTCTAGATAAGAGTTCAGATGATGAAGAAGACTTAGGTTCACCAATTGTGCATCACGTTAAAGCATCTGAAATCAATATCAGCTATTCATCATCTAGACAATATGCAACATTTAATACTAAGGTTCGTGATCCAAATGATCCTGATGAAACTAAAGTATTAGAATTTGCAGTTGTTACTGATCTTTATATTAACGACGTAGAAACAAACCCAAGATGGTGGCAATACTACACAACAACCTATGTTGATTCTATCTTAAAGATGGATGAAAAATCAGAAGAATATCAAAAGATGTCTAGTATATTAGTATTTAAGAAAGATGTTGATGAACAAGTTTGTAAAAACCTTGGTTTCACAATTTCAACAAATGGTCTTAATACTTCAATTTCAAACTATACTGATTATCTTGATTTCACTAGAGATACTGTATCTCTTAAGAAAGGTTTATTTAAACTTCAAATTGGTAATGATTTAGAATTTGATAGTTCAAAATTCTCACAAAGCAAACGTGAATTTGATAGAACTATAACAACAAATAAAACTTCATTTGAACTTAAACAAACAGGTACTGAAGTTAATCCATTCTCAACTGGTAATGATAAGTTTGCTGCAACATTCTCAAGAACAGTTGACCAAACAAAATATGGTCTTGTTTATAGCATTAAAGTAACAATTAAGTTATTCTGTGATTCAACTGGTTCGCTTCCTTCAGTTAAAATTTTAACAAGTGATGCTCAAATCCTTGAAGGTCAAGGTGAAGGTAGTATGGAAAATCCAAATATTAAAGTAGATGGATTTACAATTGATTACGAATACTCACCTGCTTCACTTACATCAGATACAATTTATAAACCTTCTGGTGATTTTGAAAAACTTGGAACAAAGGCTGGAAATCCAGATACACAAAGTGACTCTTACTTTAGAGCAAATGGTATGATTGAAGGTTTCTTCATTAATCCTTATGTTAATAAACAACAATACGAATATCCTAACTTTAATGTAAAAGTAAACTTAATCTTTAAACAAAATGTAAAGACCATGAATTCAACATTATCTCTCTTTGTTGAAAATGAAAGACTTACAATTGATAGAGATATGAATACTGATAATGCAATTAACTTCAAACTTACAAATCCAGGAAATGAAACAATCTTTGATGGAAAAAATAAATCAAATATTGGAAAATTATTTACAGATAATATTATTCCTGATACTTGGAATTCTCAAGATAAATATTATGAAGGTTCTCGTGAACTTTTATCTAAGACTCTTTCTGGTATGTTTATTGACCACTATTATGTTTATATCATTAAAGATGCTTATTTAATCTTAGATATGCTTGATTTCATTAATAAGAACTTAGATTTCTTACAACCAGGTGATAATGATAAATTCCTAGCACTTAGTGCATATAAATATATTACAACATTTGACCCACATAACTTTGTAAATAAGTATGATGTCGATGAAGATTGCTCTAAAAATAATGGTTTCCCAAGATATGTTCTTTCATCTACAAAAGCAAATAGTGAAGACGAATATTATTCAGCATATCAAGAAATTTATGATATGTTTGAAAGATTATTCATTAACAACTCATATCTTAATACAATTGATACAATGATTGAACATTTGAATCAATTTGAAATATTTAAAAATAATGCTGATTTCCAAAAATTAATAGTAGACTTTAAGAGAGATATCGAAGTTCAAAAAATGAGATTCTATAGTTTACCTATTCCAAGAACAGTTGACTATAAATATCTCTATATTGAAAGAGTCGATGTATTAACTTCTGCATTTAGTGGAATTGACCATAACTTTATCAATCTTAACTTCACACAAAATGACTTAATCATTACTGCTTCTGAAGTTAGAGAACTCTATCAAAGACAAATTGATAGTGATAAAATAACTCATATTCCACTTCCATTTACAGACAAAACACTTGATATTCCTTCATGGGATGCAAGCCAAGCATACTCTTATTGTAACAAAGCAGTTTCAAATATTGCTATGACAAAAGCAGAAGGTATGCATGGTGGAGATGTTTCTGGTTCAGAAATTAATGACTCTATTGCTGGTAGTGATTCTCAAAAGAATAAAGATACATCATCTTACTTCTGGTGTTATGGAAATGCTCTGTCAGGAACATTCCAGAAACTTCTACGTTCAGCATTAGCGATTCCAAAACAGGCATTTAACTCTAATACTGATACAATGATTGATTCAAAAGTTATTATCCACGATATTGCTCCACTGGATAAATTCCGAAAGCAAGAACCTGATACTTATGATAAGGTATTAACTGCTAGATATGACTTCGACCCAACACCTGGAAAAGTATTACTTAAGAAAGGTGTAACCATAGTATTTGGTGCAGCCGGTGAATTTGTATTCAACGCAATTGATGGTAAATCATTTGAACAATGTTGTAACGAAGCCCTTAATACTATGCTTAACTCTGGTGTTATTGGTCTCGTCAAAGGTGTCGTATCTATTTGGGATAAAGACGTCCGTAAATCATTTAAACAGAACTATCTACACTAGTAATTTAGATAGAAAATATTTAAATTTGAAATGCATTAATATAGTGCTTATAAAATTTAAAGAAAAAATAGAAAACCTTAATTGGTTTTCTATTTTTTTTTGCTTTAAATATTTGAAATTATAAAATAAAATGATATAATAGTAATGCTATGAAGAAATTTAAATTATTTAATTTAATAAAAAATGTTTTTTTTGTGTTATTTATAATTACTATATCGATGAGTTTTTGTCAATTAAACCTCTTTAATAAAAAATACATATCAAATGCAGATGATAAAACAAATGATGATATAGCATATAGTATTTTTATAAATGATCCAACTTTTTCTTTTGTATATGATGAAAAATTATATTTTATTGATAACTAGGATAATAAATTAAAAATTTATGATCATTCATTGAATAAGTTTTGTTCAAATTATCTAGATTTAAATGATTATGGTATTATTGTTGATGCAGTATTTTGTAATAAATATATTTTTGCTATAACAAAAATTGATTCATTTTATTATCTAATTAAGATTGAACTTTATAGTGATGAATTAAATGCAAGTTTTATAATAAATAAAACATCGATGATACCTTATCAAATAACTGAAAATTATTCAAAAATTTATGTTGCATATATAAATTTAAAATACTACATTGTTTTAACACCAAATATTAATGTCAATAATTATTCACCAAACATACTAATTTTTGATGATATTTTAGGAACAATAAATTATCAAACAATAATCAAATTTGATGATAATTTTAACGTTGGTTTAAAGAATTCAATAGAAAAAATATTGATTAATATCACAAAAGAATCAAGTGAATATTTAAGTTTATTATTTGTTTGTAATATAGGAATATACGGTACAAATTTACCTTTAGTTGATTTTGAAACTAAAAATGAAATCATTTTAACAGACACAAGTTTTAGTAGAAACATTGATACTTCCTATTTTGATAAAACAAAATATAAAGATATTAATATCTTAAATATAAACTTTAATTCTTATAATAATGAAAATTATTTATATATTTCATATAAAGAAACAAAAATAAATGGAACAATATCATCTTATACTAAAATTTATAAAATTAATGTTTCATTATTTGGTAATGCATCTATTTTTAATATAGTAGGAACTTTAGAAACACCACTTACTAGTTTTCTTTATGTTACTGAAAACAAAATAACATACTCTAATAATCAACTTTTAATTCAAGTTGAACTAGATTTAGAAAATGAAGAAGAATTGGTTAAATCTTTAATTAAAATATCTAACCCAAATTTAAAGGTTAATTTTTTAGAAGAAAATCAATTTAAATATGTAAAAACAAATAAATCAACTGAGTTACTTGCATCACCTTGGAATTCTGCTGGAATTTTAACAATTCCTAACAACACAGATTTAATTATCATAGGAAATGGTAATATAGAAAACCAAAATCAGGATATTGAGGATTATAAGTATTGTTTATACACTTTTAATAATAAAAATTATTTAGGTTATGTAAAGGTCCAAAATATCACTTTTAAAGAAGAAGTTGTTATTGATGAATCTAAAAAAAATTGCGATATAATTTCTAATACAGCAATCTATTCCCTTCCAACCAAAGTATTAGGAGATACTATAACAGATACTCTTAAATCCAAAATTGTTGGAATAATAACAGAAGATTCAACAGTTGAAATTATTAATTTTATTTGTAATTATAAATCAAATAATTCAATTTTTATTAAAGTGAAAGTAAATGATTCAATCATTGGTTATATAGAATCAAATCAAATTAAAAACTTAAATGAAATGAATTATTACATTACAAATAATGCAACAATTAAAACAGATAATACTCAAATTTATTCTAAAAATAATACTACAAGCCTTGTTTTACATACATTAAACAAAGGAACAAGAATAAAAGTTATTGGCTCAAGAGATAAAAATACTGGTCTTACACAAATAGAATATTCAGATGAGTATGGAAATGTCTATTCAGGTTATGCATTATCTGACCATATTTCAACTGATGGCTGGAGTATAATGCAAATAATCGGAGCAATATTAATAGCGATTAATATTGGAATATTAGTATTAATTATTTATTTTAGAAAAAAAAGATTAAACAATAACGATAGTAATTTTGATAATAATGAAAATATAAATGATAATATAAATAATTAATATTTATAAAACAAAAAGACATATTAGTAATTTTTACTAATATGTCTTTTATTTATTATTATTTTTGTTTTTATTAAACTTGTGATATTTTTTATGTGAAATATTAATTGGTTCATTAAATTCATCTGCTTTATAAAGCAAAAATTCATTCATTGCTCTTTCAATCATAGATTTATCTCTTTTAAGAAGTCTTGAAGTAATTGCTTCTTCATAATCAAGAAAAACTATTTTTACATCACCATCATCAAACTCGCCTTTAAGCCCTAAATTATCATTTAAAAAGCCCTTAAACTTACAAAAGTAGAAATACTCAACTCTTTCAGAATCAAATGTAATACCATCATAATTAAAGTTTTTAGAAGTATGATAATATTTACCAACAACTTTAATAGGAATAATACTTGCACCTGTTTCTTCTAAAACTTCACGAACAACTGTTTCTTTAATGTTTTCACCTGCTTCAACAGTTCCTCCAGGAATTGAGTATCCATTATGTTTTTTTGAATGAAGAAGTAAAATTTCTCCATCATCATTTAAAACAATTCCTCTAACCTTTTTTGTGCATTTATTATTAATAAAATTTTCATAATACAATTTTGATTTATCTTCAAAATATTCTTTAGACGCCATATTTTTCACCTTATTTTTTATTTAAAATCAATAGAAAACACTATTGATTAAGGATTAATAATACTATTTATTATCATTATATTTGTAATATTAAATATAAATTTTGATAATATAGTAAAATAACATAACATAAAGTATATACTATAATAATAATTTTGTCAAAAGATAATTAAATTTGAAATAATTTTATAACAAAATATAGATATTAACTACTAGAATATCCATAAAAAATGAGAATGATTAAATCATTCTCATTTTTTATTATCTATTATTAATTGCATCAATAGGTTTCTTTTTAGAAATTTTCATTGATGGAATTAAACTTGAAATAAATGCTGAACCCCAACTTATTGCTAAAATTAAAATAAATTGTCTAATACCAGGAGTAAGAAGAACAATATCAATTCCAAGTTTTGCAAGAAGTGCAACGTTTATAAAGTAACAAATAATAAATGTTGCAATAGCAGAAAGGGCAAAGTTTATAAGTGAAATAACTGTACTTTCATTTAAGAAAATACCAAATATATCACTACCTCTTGCACCAAGCGCTCTAAGAACACCTATTTCTCTCTTTTTATGAGCAATACTTGTAGAGATAAAGTTCATAAGCAAGAATGATGCAAATAAAGCAAAACCAATAGCAATATATAAGAAGATTTTAGCAGTATATACAATGACATCTTCTAACATATCAAGTATTGAGGTTGCTGAATTTTGAACAATAAATTTAACACCTTCATCATTATAAGTTTCACAATATTTAATAAATGCTTCATCATTACCTGTTAAATTTGAAATAATATAACTATAACCTTCAAATAAAGGCATAATATTATTATTGTATGTTGATTTTGAAACATATATTCTTGTAGTGTATCTAGAATTTACTGCACCAACAACTGTAAAAATTATTGGTTCATCACCAGTTTCTCTAGCACTAAGTTCAATAGTTAGACCATC
>JAFTMY010000162.1 GCA_017452165.1 Clostridia bacterium
AATACAAAAAGACATAAAAAAGAGTTAATTTATAATAATTTAACTCTTTTTATGCTTTTTATTAAAAATATAAAATCTTACTTCCAATCATTAAAATGAACAATCTCATAATAAATATCAGCCCAGTTTCTAACTTCATGTGAAAGTTTATGATTGAAAAATTTTAAAACCAAATCACGATAATATAAGCACTTAATTCCTTCATTTGTAACCTTTTCAACATTTTCATATAAGTCGTCAATCATTACATCAATACCTATTTCTTTACAAACCTTACCCTTATCGCTACTACAAAAATAATATCCATCAAACTCTAAATTCTCTTCAGCAAATCTTTTTTTAGTAATTTCTATTTCTTTTTCATAATAACTACCGCGATTTGTAATAATGTATAATTTATGACCCATTTCTTTTAATTTACTTAAAACATATTTTGCACCATGCATTATTGGAGCATTTAATTCAACTTCTTCATAAATTTTTCTTAAAAAATCATTTTCTTGTTCCTTAGTCCAATCAAATCTAAGTTGAAAAAAACTTTCTTCTCTATTAATTTCACCTTTTCCACCATTTTCAGTATCAAAAATTAAAGCCTCAACTCTAAAATAATCTTCGGTATCAAATAAAACACCATCTAAATCAACACCAATATTCATAAAATAATCCTTTGAATTTATTTAAAATTAAAAAATTTTATGTGTGTATTATACCAAATTATACAAATATTAGCAATTAAATAATAGAAATATAATTATTAAACAATCTTGACATAAAGTCTTTAATGTCTTAAAATATATTGTATAAAGTAACAATAATTTAGAGGTGAATATGGATACAAAATATTTACAAGACAATCTTAAAGAAATATCTGATTTTACACTAACACTTCTTCATAGTAATAGACCAATTGTTGAAACAATAAAAGCCTACCCTGATGGAGAAAGACTAACAAAACTTGCTGTTGAACTTGAATCTATGCTTATCGATGATGTTAGAAACGATAAGTTTGATATTTTTTATCAACCAAAACATACTTCTCAAAATGAAGCAACTAGTGCCGAAGCACTTTTTAGAACTAAAGGTGAATTTTTTGTTAGACCAGATGTTGCCTTTTATTTATTTAAAATCTGCAAACACGAAAAAGAAGTTGTGTTAAAGCAAATTGAAAGAGTTTCTAAAGATTTAAAATCATTTACTAATGAAATAGATAAAGACTATAACGTATCAATTAATATAGCGTTAGATTGCTTAGACCCAGAACTTGTGCAAAAAATTAATAGCGAAGTTTCTAAAAATGGCATTAGTCATAAAAATTTAGGAATAGAAATTCTTGAGTCTGAAAATTTTGAAAATGTTGCATCTCATAAAGAATTAATTGAGGGGCTTCAAAGTAAGGGTGTAAAGTTTGCACTTGATGATTTTGGAACACAAAATTCAAATATTCAAGCATTAAAAACTATGAATTTTGATACTATTAAAATTGACGCATCATATCTTAAAGAAGCAAGAGCAACTAATGATTACTCTAAAATAATTAGACTTGAACAAGCACTTAAAACAAAATACCCTAATTCACAAATAGTTGTTGAAGGTGTTGAAAATGAAATAGATTATAATATGCTTAAATCTAGTGGCGTTCCACAATTATATCAAGGTTATCACTTTGCTAAACCAATGCCAGCTAAAGATGTTTTAACTAATTATAAAGCCCAAGAAATGGGTCAATAACTCAAAAAATAATCTAAAAACTCACTTTAAATTATAAAGTGAGTTTTTTATTTTTTATATCTTTTACGCATTTTTATTTATATTTTAAGCAAAATTTTAATATTTTTTATACTTTTTTATTATAATTTTGCGTTTTTATTATTATATATTCTGTTTATATTCAAAAATTCATATTTTTTAAATATAAAATGCAAAACTAATTATTTTTTTATTAATATTTTTAAATTTTTCTTAATTATTAATAATTTACTAATTTTTATATTCTAATAATTTTTTTCTTAGTTTTAAAGACTTTTAATTTTATTTTACTTTTTTTAAGTTAAATGTTATTATGTTTTATATGAATGAACTTGAGAAATATTATTGTAAATTTAATGAAGATAAAAGACTACTTTCTAGACATGGACAAGTAGAATTTTATATTGCTATGAAATATATTCACGAAATTATTGGTGAAAGAAAAAATTTAAATATTATAGATATTGGAGCAGGAACAGGTAGATACTCTATTGAACTTGCAAATGAAGGACATAATGTAACTGCTCTTGACCTTGTTAATAAAAATGTTAGCACAATAAAACTAAAAAGCGATAAGGTTATCGCTAAACAAGGTTCTGCTTTGAAATTAAAATTTAAAGATAATTCTTTTGATATTGCCCTTTTATTTGGTCCACTATATCATCTCTTTTCTCACGAAGATAAATTAAAAGCAATAAACGAAGCAAAGAGAGTTACTAAAGAAGGTGGTGTTATAATGATTATGTATTTAATGAACGAGTATGCTGTTATAACCTACGCATTTAAAGAAGGTAATCTTCAAAAATGTTTACGAGAAAATATGCTAGATGAAAATTTCCAAACAATAACTACAGAAAAAGATTTATATAGTTATGTTAGACTTGAAGAGATTAATTCCCTTGCAGCAGAATCAAACCTTCAAAGAATAAAAATTATTGGAGTTGATGGAGCAACTGACTACATTAGACCAGTTATCAATAAATTATCAGAAGAAGATTTTGAAATTTATAAAAAATATCAAGAAACTATTTGTGAACGCCAAGAACTACTTGGTGCAAGTTCACATATACTTGATATTTTAAAAAAATAATATAATATTTTATTTTTGCAACAAAAAAACTAAAAAGAAATTAATCTTTTTAGTTTTTTTTTATTACATTTTATCTACATTATTCATATAGTTTTCGTCTAAGTATCTTGATTTTAATACTTCAACTGCATCAAGATAAGTCTTTTTATCTTCTTCATTAAAATATTTTAAGAAACTTTCTGCAATCACATCAATAAGTCTATTATTTAAAATTTGTTCTTTTAAAAATGTAAGTCTTACATAATATGTGCATGCAGTAAGCATTAATGCCCTATCAACCTTTGTTTTAGGAGAATATTTCCAAAGTCTTCTTTGATTTAAAAAGTCTTCTAAAAGTTCAGGGGTAACACCTTCTTCACTCACTGTCATTCTTTGAGCACCATTTGCAGTATTAAGCACATTTGCATAAGCATCAGCACTAAGAATAATCTTATTAAATAATTTTACTCTCTCATTATCACCTGTGTAATTTTTCGTATGATATTTTACAGCGAGTCTCACTGCTTCTTTATCATCTTCATCAAGCATTGATAAATTAAACTCAGTAGCGCTTAACTCATAAGACAAATCGCCATGGTCAACACTTAAATGGTCATTATATGTTTGATACAATTTCCATTGTTCAAATCTTCCAATATCATGAAGCACACCTGTTAAAAAAGCAAGTTCTCTATCATTTTTATTTAATCCCATTTTACAAGCAATTGTAAAACAAGTATCTGCAA
>JAFTMY010000163.1 GCA_017452165.1 Clostridia bacterium
ATTATGAAAATAAAAAGCAAGGTATTAATTACCTTGCCCTTTTGATTAACCTTTTCTTGATTTCTTTCTAGCAGCTTATTATTTTAATTTTTTTGCAACAGAAGGTTTTACATAAGCTTCTTTTTTACGGATATCACCAATGATACCATCTTTTTGACATTTTCTCTTCCATCTCTTAAGAGCACTGTCAAGGCTTTCATTTTCACCAACTCTAACGGTTGTCATAACTTATTTCACCTCCTCTTCCCATAAAATACTATGAAAATATACCATAAAAATAAATATATGTCAATAAAATATATTAAAATTAAAATAATAAATTAGATTTTTACAAAAAATTTGTTTATTTAATAATTTCAGCAAATGCCCCATCTTCAAAGTTTGATAAAATTTTAACATTGTATTTTGAATTAGGTTTTAAAGTTTCATTTGATTTAATATAACATAAAATAAAATTTTTAGTGTGCGCAAGGTAGTATCCATTTTTTTGATTTTCAATAATGACTTCGTGAGTAATTCCAATATTATTGTTAATAAAATCATATTTATTTTTTAGAGCAATTTCAGTCATTTTTTTGACACGCTCAGGAATATTTTTTGCAATCATTTTAAATTTTTCAGCAACTGTTCCATTTATTTTTGAGTAAGGGAAAATATGCATTTCAGAGAAATTAACAGTTTTTACAAACTCAAGTGATTCTTCAAAATCTTCTTCAGATTCGGTAGGAAAACCAATAATAATATCAGTAGTAATACCTGCATTAGGAAAATATTTTCTAATTAAATTTACTTTTTCAAGGTAATCTTCTTTTGTATAATGACGATTCATTGATTTAAGTGTGTTATTTGAGCCACTTTGTAAACTTAAATGAAATTGCTCACAAAAATTATCAAATGATGAAAGTTCCTTTAAAAATTCATCAGAAATAATATTTACTTCAAGAGAACTAAATCTAAATCTTGACGGACTATTTCTAAAAAGTCTAGCAATTTCAATTAAACCATCATTTTTATCGCTTAAATCTTTACCATAAGCAGATAAATTTATACCAGTTATAACAATTTCACTAGCGATTTTTTCGAGACGAGAAAGTTCCTTTTTGACATTTTCAAGAGGAAAACTAATTTCTCTACCACGAAGATAAGGAATCAAACAATAAGTGCAAAAGTTATTACAACCATTTTGAACCCAAAGATCTGCTCGAGTTCTTTCGCTAACTCTAATAATATTATCACAATTTTTAGGTTCAAAAGGTTTTATTTCTGAAATAAAATCATCTTTTATCACATTTACAAGTTGAATTTTATTTTTTGTTCCAATAATTTTTTTAACATTATCGCATTTTTTAAAATTATCAGCATTATTTTCCGAAGAACAACCACAAACATAAATGCTAGCGTTTTTATTTAATTTTAATACTTTTGTAATGATATTTCTTGATTTTCTTTCTGCTTCATTTGTTACGGCGCAGGTGTTAATGATGTAAATATCACTTTCACTTAAACCCATAGAAACACTAAAACCTAAGTTTTCAAGAGCATCACCAATTTGTTCACTTTCAACTTGGTTTACTTTGCAACCAAGCGTAATAATTGATACTTTAATCATATTTACTCCAAGTAATTAGTTATTTATCTAAAATTTGAGATATTACAGCAGTGCAAGAAATTGCGGCAGTTTCAGTTCTAAGAATTCTTTTTCCAAGTGAAACAATATTTGCCCCGTTTTCTTTTAAGAGTAGTATTTCTTTTTCGGCAAAACCACCTTCTGCTCCAATCATAATAGCAACTTTATTAAGAGAATCTTTTTTTTCTAAAAGTTCATCTACAAGAGTTCTACCATTTTCGTTTTCGTATGCTACAAAAAATTCATCATAATCTTTAATTAATTCAGCAATATCTTTAATTTTTAAAATACCCTTGCTTTGAACAAATGTTGCTCTGCCACATTGTTTAGATGCTGCAATTGAAATAGCGTCCATACGATCTTGTTTATTAGAGTTTGCTTTAACATCACAAAAATCACTTTCATATAAAATGAGAGAAGTTGCACCCAGTTCAGTAATTTTTTGCATAACAAGGCTTAGTTTATCTCCTTTTGCAAGTGCTTGATAAACATCAATTTTAACCTTTGGTTCATTTTCTGACTCTTCCATTTTATTAATAGAGATTTTAGCAAATTTTTTAGCAATTTCGGTAATTTCTCCAAAATAAAAATTACCATCACCATTGAACATACAAACTTTGTCACCTGTCTTTGCTCTCATAACATTAGACATATGATGAAATTCTTCATCTACTAGTGTGATTTTTGAATTTAAACTTAAATTTCCATTATAAAAAAATCTTTTTTCTTTCATAAAGATTATTATAATAAACTAAATAAAAATGTCAATAAAAGCAAATAAAAAGCAAAAGAATAAAATCTTTTGCCTTGTAAAAAATATTTAAACTTTGTCATTAAAAGCCTTTCTCTTAGGATATTGATTTTTAGAAATACTATCTCTAAGTTCAGAGATAAGTTCTTTTTCTTTTTTAGATAGAGATTTTGGCATTTCGACAATTATTTTAGCGAAAAGGTCGCCATAAGAGTTTTTACCATAAACTTTAGTTCCCTTACCTGAAAGTGTTAAAATTGAGCCAGTTTGGGTTAGTTCAGGAACATTAAGTTCTAATGTTTCATTAATTCCAGGAATTTTAATTTTAGCGCCAAGGAGAGCATCTGTAAATGACACAGGGACATCTAAAATTACATCAAATCCTTCTCTTTTTAAAACTTTGTGGCTATCAACTTGAATAAATACTAAAATATCACCTGCAGGACCACCATTTTTGCCTGCTTCGCCTTGTCCTCTAAGTGTTAAAATTTGTCCATTATCAATACCACCAGGGATATTGATTTCAATATTTCTATTTGCTCTAGTTACGCCGTTGCCATTACAATTTGGACATTTTTCTTTAATTTTACGACCACTACCCTTACACTCAGGGCAAACACCTTCAGATACAACTTGACCAAAAGGAGTTCTTTGAGTTTGTCTAACAGTTCCATTTCCTTTACAATTAGGGCAAGTTTCATAAGAACTATTTTTTGCACCAGTTCCTGCACAAGATGTGCAAGTTTCACTTCTAGTAAGGTTAATATTTTTCTTACAACCAAAAGCAGCCTCTACAAAAGAAAGTTTCATTTTAACTTGGATATCATTGCCTTGAATTGGTTGATTTGCTCTTGAACCAGACCTTCTGCCACCACCACCAAAACCAGAGAAACCTGAGCCACCAAAAATATTACTGAAAATATCGCCTAAATCGTCAAAACCAAAGTTACCAAAACCAGAGAAACCTGAGCCTGAACCAAATCCTTGTGGACCTTCAGCACTGCCATAAGTATCATAATTTTGTTTTTTAGTTTTATCAGATAAAACGCCAAACGCTTCATTAATTTCTTTTAATTTTTCAGCAGCTTCAGCGTTACCAGGATTTAAGTCAGGGTGATATTTTTTAGCCAAACTTCTATATGCTTTTTTTATTTCATCATCAGAAGCAGTTTTACTAACTCCTAAAATATCATAATAATTTTTTGCCATAATTTTCCTTTAAATGCTTTAAGATAGCAATATAAATTTGCTATCTTAAAGTGTTTTTAATTAAGTTTTATATAAATTTTAAGCAAGTTTTAAAATTAGTTTGTTGTGTAATCATTAAAATCATTTTGGTCTGTTGAACCACCTGCTGTGCCATTAGGGTTTCCACCAGCGGCACCATTAGGATTAGCATTTTGATAAAGTTTAGTAAAGATTTCGTTAGAAACCTTTGTAAGTGATTCAAGTTCTGCTTTAAGAGTTTCAGCATCGTTTGCAGTTTTAAGAGTTTCTTTTGCTTTTGTTGTTGCATCGTTTAATTTTGTCTTATCTTCTTCAGAAATCTTATCACCACTTTCTCTAAGAACTTTTTCGATACTTGCAACCATTTGGTCTAAGTTATTTCTAACATCAACAACTTCTTTTCTCTTTTTATCTTCTTCAGCATATTTTTCAGCATCTTTAATAGCAGCATCAATATCAGCGTCAGAAAGATTAGATGAAGCAGTGATTGTGATATCTTGAGACTTGCCTGTTCCAAGGTCCTTTGCTGTTACGTGAACAATACCGTTTGCGTCAATATCAAATTTAACTTCAATTTGTGGTATACCTCTTGGTGCTGGAGCAATGCCAGAAAGTTCAAATCTACCAAGTGTTTTGTTGTCAGCAGCAAATTCTCTTTCACCTTGAAGAACGTGAATATCAACGCCAGGTTGGTTATCAGCAGCTGTTGAGAATACTTGAGTTTTTGTTGTAGGAATAGTTGTGTTCTTTTCAATAAGTTTAGTAAATACACCACCCATTGTTTCAATACCAAGTGAAAGTGGAGTTACGTCTAAAAGTAATACATCTTTAACATCACCAGCAAGAACGCCACCTTGAATAGCAGCACCCATAGCAACACATTCATCAGGGTTGATGCCTTTAAATGGTTCTTTTCCAATAAATGCTTTTACTTTATCTGTAACCATAGGAATTCTTGTAGAACCACCTACCATAATGATTTTAGCAACATCTTTAACGTCAACTTTTGCATCAGCAAGAGCCTTTTTAGTAAGGTCAATAGTTTCATTGATATATTCTTCAATTAAACTTTCAAATTTTGCACGAGTAATGTTGATTTCAAGGTGTTTAGGACCTGTGCTATCAGCAGAGATAAATGGAAGAGAAACAGAACTTTGAGTAAGAGAAGAAAGTTCAATTTTAGTCTTTTCTGCAGCCTCTTTAAGTCTTTGCATAGCCATCTTATCGTTAGAAAGGTCAATGCCATCACTATTTTTGAATTCTTGAACTAAATAATCAATAATAACTTGGTCGAAATTATCACCACCAAGTTTAGTGTTACCACCAGTAGCAAGAACTTGGAATACGCCATCAGCAATTTCAAGAACTGAAATATCAAAAGTTCCACCACCGAGGTCATAAACTAAGATGATTTGACTATCAGCGTCATTAACTTTGTCAAGACCATAAGCAAGAGAAGCGGCTGTTGGTTCGTTGATAATTCTCTTTACGTCTAAACCAGCAATTTTACCGGCATCTTTAGTTGCTTGTCTTTGAGAGTCGTTAAAGTAAGCAGGAACAGTGATAACTGCTTCTGTGATTGTTTCGCCTAAATATTTTTCAGCATCTGCTTTAAGTTTTGATAAAATCATAGCAGAGATTTCTGGTGGAGTGTAAGACTTGCCACCTGCTTCAACCTTTACATTTTCACCCATTTTGCTCTTAATTGAACGAACTGTGTTGTCAGGATTTGCAACTGCTTGACGTTTAGCAACTTGACCAACTAATCTTTCGCCATCTTTTGTAAAACCAACAACAGATGGAGTTGTTCTACTTCCTTCAATATTTGTAATAACGGTTGGTTCACCACCTTCCATAATAGCAACACATGAGTTTGTTGTTCCAAGGTCAATACCAATAATTTTTCCCATAATTTTAATACCTATTTAATTGTTTATTTTATATTTCTTTTATATATTTAGAGTTTGCACTAAGATTAGTTAAATTTATATACTGAAACATTTGCAGGTCTAATAACTTCTTTTGTTTCGTAGAACCAATAACCTTTTTGATAAATTTTAGCAATTACACCATCAAGTTCTTCGTTGTTTGTTTCAACCATTTCTAAACAGTTATGTAATTCAGGATTAAGATTTTCATTTTTACAAGGAATTTCAGCAACACCAAGTTCTTTAAGAGTTTCAGATAATGATGTGTATATCATTATAAAACCTTGCATAACCTCAGGTGAAACGGCTTCCATTGCATGGTTGAAATTGTCCATTGTAGGTAAAATCTTCTTAGCAACATTTTGATAAGCATTTTTAACTGCATCGGTTTCAATATTTTTATTTCTTTCTTTGTATCTATCAAAATCTTTTTTATTGTCTTCTGCTTGAGTTTTGTAGTATGAAGCAGTATTAAGATAAGAAGAAGCCTTTGTTTTCCACTCAGCAAGTTCAACTTTGAGTTTGCTTAACTCTTCTTCTTTTTCAGCAAGTTCATTTTCAAGTTTCGAGTAATCTTCTTTTAATCTTTCAAATGAAATTTCATCAGATAATTCATCTTGAATATTATCATCTTGAATATTATCATCTTGCGTTTTCTTTTTAATCATTATTTTCTCCTTCTATATTGTAGTCTAGCGAGTTTTCAATAGTTTCAGCGACTTCCTTTAAAACAGAAACTGCTTTTTGATAGTCCATACGCATTGGACCAATAATACCTGCTGTAATTTTCTTTGTTCCACTTATGTTGCAAGAAACAGTTACAACTGAGCAATCTTCAAGACCATTTTGTTCATTGCCTATGCTAATTGAAAGTTCAAGTTCATTGCCACTTTTAATAAGTGGAATAATTGAGTCTTTATCTTCTAAAACAGAAACTGCTTTTTTAACCTTTTGAATATTGTTAAATTCAGGATAATCCATAAGTTTATCTTTACCTGCAATACTTAGGTTTCCAGAGTATCCATTTTTATTAGATTCAATTATATCAATTACCCTATCAAATACTATTTTATATTTTTGAAGTTCGCTTGTTACGATCTTATCTCTATAAACCTCGTCTTTAATATCAGCAAGAGATTTATTTACAAACAAATCTTTCAAAATAGTAGATGCTGCGTTAAGTTCGTTTTCATCATTAGTTCCAAGATTTGCAAGTTCATTAATAACCCTTTCACTTGTTACAACTAAAACTAGTTGAGTAGTTTTAGAAACAGGATAAAGTTTTATATCTTTAATAATTGAATTATCTTCAGGATTTGAATAAACTACTGTTGTATAGTTAGTTGCAGATGAAATTGTTGAAGCCGTTTTTTCAATTATGTCTCGAAGTGAAACTAGTTTGTTAGCAAAGTTTGATTTAATAAGTTCCTTTTCTTTTAGAGAAAGTTTTTTCTCTTGCATAAGTTCGCTGATATATTTTTCATAACCTTCTTTTGTTGGAACTCTACCAGATGAAGTATGGATATGTGTTAAATAACCCATTTCTTCTAAAGCATTTAGTTCATTTCTAATAGTAGCAGAACTAACCTTTGGCAAATATTCTTCTTGAAGTTGTTTACTAGAAACAGGTTCAGCGTTATTGTTTTTAATATTAGTTTCAATAACAGCACTTAAGATTTTCTTTTTTCTTTCACTTAAATCCATTACTTTACCTCATTAGTAATTATATACATAATTTTTAAATTTATGCATTATTTTTAGCAAACAAGTTATTTGAGTGCTAACAGTGTATATATTATAACTGCTAAACAAAATTGTCAATCATTTTATGTCATTTTTTTAAAATTTTTTTATAAAAATATCTAAAATTTCATCAAAATAAAAAAGTATCTTGCATAAGATACTTTTTATATTTTACTATTAAAATAAATTTTATTAAAAAACTAACTAACAAGTTCTAAAATGATTTGATTCAAAACTAAATAACCATCAGTTGTGCAAACAAGTTTATTATCTTTAGTTAAAATAATATATTCTGCTTTAATCATTTTAGCGATAATGTCTTTCTTTTTGGTAAGTAAACTTTCACCAAATTCTTCTTTGTATGCTTCAAGGTCTAAACCTGTTTTTGTTCTAAGGGAAAGCATAATAAACTCCTCTTTTCTTTCATCTGGGTTAAGGGCTTTTGATGAAGCAACAGGAAGTTCACCTTTTTCTTCTAGAAGTTCTGCATACTCAACAATATTTTCAGTGTTAGAAAATCTAATTCCGTTAATATAAGAGTGTGCTGCGAGACCGATACCTAAGTAGTTTTTGCGACTCCAATAGATTTTATTATGTTGAGATTCAAAGTTTTCTTTTGCAAAGTTAGAAAGTTCATACCTATTATAGTTCTCATTTGCTAAAACTGTGCAAACATATTTATACATATCAATTACATCGTCATCATCAGGAAGACCAATCATACCATTATCAACCATTGATTTAAGTTTAGTTCCATTTTCAACTTGAAGCATATAAGTTGAAATATGAGGTATTTCCATTTTGATTAAATATTGCATTGTTTCTTTAATGTCAGACATCTTTTGTTTTGGGTAACCAATAATAACATCGGCACTAATATTTTTGATGCCAAACTCACGAATTATTTTTACAGTTTTTTCAAAGTCAGCAACTTTATGAGTTCTACCCATAGCCTTTAAAATTTTAGGATTAGTAGATTGAAGTCCGATGCTAAATCTGTTAACACCTGCTAAGATATATTCACGAATTTTATTTTTATCAACAGTATTTGGGTTTACTTCGATTGTAATTTCAGCAGTATTTTTTACTGGGAAATTTTTAAAGACAGAAGAAAGCAAATCTCTAATATAATAGTAGTCCATACTAGATGGTGTTCCTCCACCAATGTATACGCTAGAGATTGAGCAATTTTTTCTAAATTTATGAGATTGAATTTTTATTTCTGCAACTAAATCACTAAAATATCTTTTTTTGTCAGAAGCAGTTCCTACCATAGAAACAAATGAACAGTATTCACACTTAGACTCGCAAAATGGTATATGGATATAAAGACCAAAATCATTTTTTGAATTTTCAATAACATTTAAACCAATTCTACTGATTGACATAAATAATAATTCCCCCTTAGATACAGTAAATAGTAAATTACAAACAAAGTAAGTTTGTAAATACTATATAAAAAAATAATAACATAAATAAAAATCAGTATTTATGTTATATATTTTTAATTTAATGAGATTAAATTTTTAATTCACTAAAATAATATATTAATTATTATACAATATTTAAAAATAAAATATCAATTAATATTTTATAAAAAGTATTAAAATTAAACATCTTTTTGATAAAAAATAATATAAAAACTAAAAATTATTAAAAATTAATCGTTATTTGTCTTTAAGATTGCAAGGAATGCTTCGCTTGGTAGTTCGACATTTCCGAGTCTCTTCATTTTCTTTTTACCTTCTTTTTGTTTTTCAAGAAGTTTACGTTTTCTAGTAACATCGCCACCATAACATTTAGCGATAACGTCTTTTCTAAGTGCTTTAACAGTTTCTCTAGCAATGATTTTTCCACCAATTGCTGCTTGAATAGGAATTTCAAAGAGTTGTCTAGGTATAACTTCTTTTAATTTTTCAGTGATTGCTTTTGAACGCTCGTATGCCCTAGTTCTGTGAGTAATCATAGAAAGAGCATCACAAGGTTCGCCATTAAGAAGCATATCAACCTTTACCATATCACTCTTTTTATAATCAGCCATTTCATAGTCTAAACTTGCGTAGCCATGAGTAACAGATTTAAGTTTATCAAAAAAGTCAAACACAACTTCGCAGAGTGGTAAGTCAAAGTTTAGTTGAACTCTATTGTCATATAAATATTGTAAGTCCTTATACTCTCCACGTTTGCTAATTCCAAGGTCCATTATAGCGCCAACATACTCAGATGGAGAAAAGATTGTTGCTTTAATTGTTGGTTCTTCAATATAGTCAATTTTATCAGGAGAAGGCATAATTGTTGGGTTTGAAATTTCTAAAACATCACCATTTTTCATAGTAACTTTATAAGTAACACTAGGCATAGTTGTAATAACATCAAGATTGAATTCTTTTGAAATTCTCTCAGTGATAATTTCAAGGTGAAGTATACCTAAAAAACCACATCTAAAACCATAACCAAGAGCAGTTGATGTTTCAGGAGTATAATAAAGTGATGAGTCTGAAAGTTTGATTTTTTCAAGAGCATCTTTAAGAGCATTATATTTGTCACCATCAATTGGGAAAATACCTGAGTAAACAACTGATTGAATATTTCTATATCCAGGAAGTGGTTCGCAAGGTCTTTGACTTTCAGCAATTGTATCACCTACTTTAATGTCAGAAACAGTTTTTATACTTGCAGAAATATAACCTACATCGCCTGCCTTTAAAATATCTGTTCTTTCAATCTTTGGTTTAAATACACCAACTTCAACAACATCAAATTCTTTACCAGTATGGAGCATTTTTATTTTAGTTCCTGTTTTAACGCTACCATTTTTAATACGAACCAAACATACAGCACCTTTGTAGTTATCGTAGTAACTATCAAAGATGAGTGCTTGAAGTGGTGCTTCATCGTCTCCTTTTGGTGGTGGAATTTGGTCAACAATTTGGTCTAAAACATCTTTAATGTTAAGACCTGTTTTAGCAGAAATACATGGAGCAGTGTCAGCAGGTATACCAATAATTGTTTCAATTTCTTTTTTTGCTTCTTCAGGTCTAGCAGATGGTAAGTCCATTTTATTTATTACAGGTAAAATTTCTAAATCATTTTCAAAAGCAAGATAAAAGTTAGCAAGGGTTTGAGCCTGAATACCTTGTGTTGCATCAACGATTAAAAGAGCACCTTCGCAAGCCGCTAAACTTCTTGAAACTTCGTATGTGAAGTCTACGTGTCCAGGTGTGTCAATTAAATTAAGTGTATATTCCTTGCCATCTTTAGTATATTTCATAGTAACAGGCGCAAGTTTAATAGTAATTCCCCTTTCTCTTTCAATATCCATAGAGTCTAAGAGTTGTTTTTTACTATCACGTTCAGCAACAGTTCCTGTAAATTCCATAAGTCTATCAGCAAGTGTGCTTTTACCATGGTCAATATGTGCAATAATTGAAAAATTACGAATATTATCTAGTTTCTTTTCCATAAATCCTCTACTTTATAAAATAAAACAAACTAATTATATATAAATAATTAATAAAAAATCAATAATTTTTATATAATTTTTTATATTTTGAATAAAAAATAGTAATTTTTTAATAATCTTAAATAAAATACTTATTGACAAAATATAATTTATTATGATAATATATGTTTGAAATATTGACAAATTTATTTATTTTGTCATTATTAAATTAAATTTGAATTTTTCATGCAAATTTTTTGCATTGTTATATATGGAGTATTATTATGAATATTTATGAATCATGGATTGTAAAATCCCCTATTGCACATAGAGGATTATTCAATGCTGAAATTCCAGAAAACTCACTTTCAGCATTTAAAAATTCAGTTGAAAAAGGTGTTGCTATTGAACTTGATGTAACTGCCCTTTCTGACGGAACACTTGTAATTTTCCACGATAGTAAACTTGCCCGTATGACTGGTAAAGACGGTTTTATTTCAAATTGTAAATATGAAGATATAAAAGACTTAACACTTTTAAAAACTAATGAAAAAATTCCAACATTAAAAGAAGCACTTGAAACAATTAATGGTCAAGTTCCTGTTATTATTGAAATTAAAAATTTTGGTAAAGTTGGAAGTATCGAAAAAGAAGTTTTAAAAGAACTTCAAGGATATAAAGGTGAATATGTTGTTTCATCGTATAATCCTTACACACTTGAATGGTTTAAAAATAATGCCCCACAAATTAAGCGTGGTCAAGTTGCTTCATTTTTTACCAATAAAGAAATAACAGGTATTAGAAGATTTAATCTTAAAAGAATGCGTTTAAATAAGAAAATTAGTGAACCACACTTTATTATTTATAGTGCTGAAGATATGCCTAATAAGTATACTAAAAAGTATTTTGGTAAAATTCCTGTTTTATCATATACAATAAAAAGCGAAGAAGAAGAAAATAGATTAAAAGAATATTCAGATAACTTTGTTTTTGATAGTTATATGCCAAAGGCACTTGTTAAAGAAGAAAAAGAAACCATTGATGCTGTTGAAGTAAAAGAAGATAATAAAGAAAATAAAGAGTAATTATTTAATTACTCTTTTTCTATGACCTAAATGTTAATAAATATAAAGTTTTATAAAAAATGTTAATAAACTCAAATAAAAAAAATGATATTGAAAAATTTTCAATATCATTTTTTTTAATTATCCTCTAATTTCAAGTTTGTTTCTTGTAATATATTCTACGAAATCATTTCTAAATTTTTCAATTTCTTCGCCTGATAATGTATGGTCATTACTGCAAAGTTCAAATCTGAGGGTTATAGACTTTTTATCTCCAAGTGTTGCCTTGTTTTCATAAATATCAACTAAACTATAACCTACCATAATTTTAGATTTGAATTTATGAAGTGCTTTTTGTAATTCTTCATAAATCATTGTTTCAGGAACAAGTAAGTTGTAATCAACTTGAACTGATTGATATTTTGATACACTCTTGATTTTTCTAGCATAAGCCACAGTATTTGCAAGTTTTTCAAAGTCAATTTCAAGAGTTGCAACATTAAATCTCTTATCAATAGATTTTTTAACTTCTGGGTGAAGTATACCAACAAATCCATAGTCAGCAGTTCTAGATTTGATTCTAAATGAGTTTACTGGGTGGAGATAAGGAACTGTTTCGCCTTTATCAAGAGCAACATCAACGCCCATTAAGTTTTTAGCAATATCAACGATTGCAGTTTTAAGTTCAGTGAAAAGTTCGAATTCTGATTTGTTTTGAGAAGCAAATACAACTGCAAGTTTTTTATGTTCAATGCAGAGGTTTTCACTATCAAGTCCATCGCAAACTCTACCAATTTCAAACACTTTAATTTCTTCATAAGAGTTCTTATTTTCATCTAATGTTCTAAGGAGTGTAGGAATAAGTTCACTTCTAATACCACTTTGACCTGCATTTGATGAGTCTAAAAGTGAAACATAAGATTTTGTTTCAATTTTATGAAGTTTGTTGAAATCTTCGTAGTTCCAAAGATATGAGTGAATTTCATTAGCACCATATTTAGATGCTAAGATAAGTTTTGTGTCATATTCGTATTCAACTGACTTAATACTCTTTTGTGGAGCAACATCAAAAGCAAGAGGTGTAGGTTTAATATTGTCATATCCATAGATTCTAGCAACTTCTTCAACTAAGTCTTCTTTTATAGAAACGTCCTTTGTTGCACGGAACGATGGAACTGTGACTTTTAACATTTCACCATTTTCTTCGATGCCAAATTCCATAGATTTTAAAGTTTTGATTATAAATTCTTTGCTAATATCAGCACCAGCGATTTTGCCAATAAATGATGGGTCTAAATCAATTGTGATGGTAGGATATTTCTTTTTATAACAGTCGCTAAAACCTGCTGTAACTTTAACACCAGTATCAATATTAGATAATAAGTGTAAAATTCTTGCAAGAGCAACAGGAGTAAGTTCTGGGTCAAGAGATTTTTCGTATCTTTGAGAAGAATCTGTAATAAGACCAATTCCCCTAGCAGTTTTTCTAATTGATTCACAATCAAATACTGCTGCTTCAAATAATACTGAGTTAGTATCATCGCTGATACCTGATTTAAGTCCACCTTTTACACCAGCGATAGCAACAGGTTCTTTTGTTTCATCACAAATTAAAACAGCACCACTTTGCATTTTATGTTCTTCGCCTTCTAATGTTGTCATAACAGCATTTCCATCAGACTCTAAAACATTGATACCCTTTACAACTTTATTATCAAATGCGTGCATTGGAAGACCAAGGTCAAGCATTACATAGTTTGTAAGGTCTGCAAGAAGATTAATATCTCTCATACCTGCGTATGTAAGTCTAATTGCCATTTCTCTTGGAGATTTTTTAGCAGTAATGTTGTCAACTGTGATAGAAGAGTATCTAAAGCAGTTTTCAGATTCAATATTAACAGAAACCTTTGGAAGATTGTCATAAGTAGAAAGGTCTGCTGTTTCCATTTTTTTAAGAGGTCTATCGAAAATTGTTGCAAATTCACGAGCGATGCCATAGTGTCCCCAAAGGTCAGGACGATTTGTAAGAGACTTATTGTCAATTTCTAAAACAATATCATCAATTGGCCAAACTTCTTTTATGTTTTGACCGATAGTAACATCTTCAAAAATGTCCATAATTCCATCATCATCACTGCCAAGACCAAGTTCAGTTTCTGCACAGCACATACCATTAGATTCAACGCCAGCAAGTTTAGTAGGTTTAATTTTTCCAGCAATTACACTACCACCTACCTTACAAACTGCAGTAACCATACCTTCTCTAACATTTGGTGCACCACAAACAATTTGAAGTTTCTCATCACCAACATCAACCTCTAAGATGTGAAGGTGGTCTGACTCTGGGTGATTTTCAACTTTTAAAACTTTACCAAAAACAACGTTTTGAATATTTTTTCCCATATATTCAACCTTTTCAATTTCAGCAGTTGAAAGGTTAAATCTTTTTACAAGTTCATCTGGCTCAATACCAGATAAATCAACATAATCATTAATCCAATTTATTGAAATTCTCATCTTTATACTCCTTACATCTTTGTCTTAAATTGGCTCATAACTTTTAAATTATTGCTATTTAAGTATCTAATATCATCAAGGTTTGTTCTAATCATAACAAGTCTATCAAAACCAAGACCGAAAGCAAAACCATTGTATTCATCAGGGTTAATTCCACCCATTTTAAGAACGTTAGGGTGAATCATACCACATGGGCAAAGTTCAATCCAACCTGAGTTTCCGCAAGTATGACAACCTCTTCCTGAGCAGAATGGACATCTTGCGTCCATTTCATAACTAGGTTCTGTAAATGGGAAGAAACCTGGGCGAAGTCTAACTTCAATATCTTTTTTAAATAATGCCTTAAGCATTGCCTTTTCAAAATAGATGAGGTTAGCAACAGTTATATTTTTACCAACAACAACACCTTCAAGTTGGAAGAAAGTATTTTCATGTCTAGCATCAAGTGCTTCGTTTCTAAATACTCTACCAGGGAAAATAACTTTACAAACTGGACCATAATCTCTAAGTATTCTATTTTGAGCAGCAGAAGTTTGAGTCTTTAAAAGTTGACCATTTGAAAGCCAAAAAGTATCTTGCATATCTCTTGCAGGGTGATTTTTAGGAACGTTTACTGATTCAAAGTTGTTATACTCTGTTTCAATTTCACAGCCATCTTCAATAACGAACCCCATATCTTTAAAAATGTCAACAACTTGCTTTTGAATAATTGTTCTAGGGTTAAGAGAACCTGTGTTAGTATCTACTGGAAGTGAGTAGTCAAACATCTTAGTATTTTTAATTTCTTCTTCAATTTGCTTTTTAGCAAGGTCAAGTTTAATTTCTTCAATAGCGTTTTCAATCTTTGATTTTAAAGCATTAACTTTTTGACCAAATTCTCTTTTTTGTTCAGCAGGAACTTCTCTAAATTTTGTCATAATGTCAGCAATTAAACCCTTTTTGCCAAGATATTTAAGTCTAACGTTTTCAAGTTCTTGCAAGTTAGAAACTGCTTTTGCATCAGCGTCAAAACTATTTTCAGTTTCTATAATGTTATTTAATTCCATAAATTATCTCCTTAAGATTAATAAAAAATGCTCTTATATCCTTATTGTTTAAGGACGCTAAGAGCATTGCGTGGTACCACCTTAATTTATGACTAAAAAGTCACCTTAATTCGCTTTAACGATAGCGTGAATCGAAATATATTTCTATATTCTGCTCCAGTGCCGAAATTCATTTATGTTTCCGATATTTTGCTTCCAGCCAAGGCAAAACTCTCTAAAATCTTTCACATAAACTACTTAATCACCTTCAACGCATTTAAAAAACCTTTTTAAGTTTAGCACAATAAAAATTGATTGTCAAATGTGTTTTATAAAAAATATTTCATTATATTTGATA
>JAFTMY010000164.1 GCA_017452165.1 Clostridia bacterium
GTTAAAAGTAAATTATATTTTCCAACAAAAATATATTCAAAAATATCTTGAAGTTCTTTTACAATATATACATCATTTAAGCAAAGAGAAGTAAATTCACTTTCAAAATCTTTTTTCATCTTATAATTAACATATTCTGTGCTTAAAGCAACATTAATATTATCTTCCATTTTTCCACCAAGGTATATATGATAGAAAGATAATTTTCCATTTGTTGAGCGAGGCAACTCTAAATAATCCTCTAAATTTAAATCAAAATAATAACTTATTCTCATTTTTGATAAACTAGCATCACCTAAATAGTTTTCAACACTAGCATTTTTATATGTAAATTCAAAAAGTTTCCAACCATACTTGTTTTGATAATTAGTTGAAATAATTTCATATAATTTATCATATCTAATTTCCCAAGTAATAGAACTATTACCATGCTCATTAGTAAAAGAAATTTTTAAATTATATAAGTTTGTATTAGGACTATCTGGTAAATAAATCCACATAAAAACAGATTTATTTTCATCTAATGCAAAAGGTATTACTTCATACTCAACATCTCTAATTTCATTATTTTTGTCTGCAGTTGGAGTGATTGAATACCCCTCCATCATAGCATTTGTATTTTTATTAAATGGAGTTTGATTTAAAACTGCATTTGCTCTGAGAGAAAGTGACATTTCCGTATTATTTGTTGATACAATATCTTGAATAAACGCAATTTCACTTTCATTAATTATCGCTTTAGCCTTGTTATCCTTAATTTTAACATTAGAAAAGATAGGTAAAACAAAACCTAATAAAAAAACAAAACTTAATAATAAATTAAAAAACTTTTTTATATTAATTTTCATAATTTTCAATCTTCCAATTAATTTCTTCTCTTCCTTTTGACTTTAAAAACTCATTAGTCTTTAAAAAATGACCATTTCCAAAAAATCCACCATAAGCAGAAAGAGGACTAGGGTGAACTGATGTTAAAACTAAATGCTTGCTTTCATCAATAAGTTCTTTTTTGCTTATTGCATTTCTGCCCCAAAGCAAAAAAACAACTGGTTTTTCTTGCTTATTAACTTCTTCAATAACTCTGTCAGTAAATTTTTGCCAACCAAATTTTGAATGAGAGTTTGCCTGATGTTCACGAACTGTAAGTGTTGTGTTTAAAAGAAGTATTCCCTGCTTTGCCCAAGACATTAAATAGCCATGATTTGGTGGCTCAATGCCAAGTTCATTTTGAATTTCTTTATAGATATTTACAAGCGATGGAGGTATCTTTACATTTGGTAACACTGAAAAACACATACCATGTGCTTGACCCTCTTCATGATAAGGGTCTTGACCAAGAATTACAACCTTAATATCATTTATATCACAATTAGTAAATGCTGAAAAGATTTTATGTCTTGGTGGAAATACTTTATATTTAGAATATTCTTCATCAACCTTTACAAGCAATTCTTTAAAATACTCTTTTTCAAACTCATCTTCTAAATATTTATCCCAACCATTATTAAAAAATTTCATTAGTTCTCCTTAGTTTTTGAAATTTATCATAAATTTATGATAAAACTATACCTTTATTTTACCAAAGCATATAAAATTATGCAATAGAAAAATCAAGCAAATACGCTTGATTAATTCTCTTTTTACTTATTTTAGTGTTGTTTTACAAAAAATAAATAGGTGTAAAATATTTATTTTAATCATTTATAAAACCATATTTAATATTTTTTAGTGAAAATAATAGTTCTATAACACCATTATGATAATCTATAAATTCATCATTTTGTTTCAATTTTTTAATCTCATCATAGTCTGCCCACTTCGCATTTTGAACCTCTTCTTCTTGTAAAATTAAACTATCTATATCTAAATCTAAATTTAAAATATAAAAATCATCAAAACCACCTTCAAAGTTAGCAGTAAAAGAAGGTCTAGTATTTGACAAGTCATATTTTACACCAATTTCTTCAAAAAGTTCCCTTTCTGCACCTTGATAAGATTTTTCACCTGAAATTACACTTCCACCAACGCTTATATCCCATTTATTTGGCCATAACTTTTTAAATGATTGTCTTTGTTGAATTAGCATTTTCCCTTCTTTGTTAAAAATAACAATATGAACAACCTGTCTAAATCTATCTTTTGGAACAGGTGTTCCTCTTTCCATCAACTCGCCCATAGGTTTTCTATCTCTATCAAATAAATCAAATAATTCCATTTCATTTTCTCCAAAAAATTATTTATATTGTATTTTTTATTATTTTTATAACATATTTTACAATTATTTATATTTTTTTTAATAAATTAAAACATTATTATATTTCTTTTATAATTTAAAAACAATAAAAAATATGGCATAAATAAATATGCCATACTTTTTTCTTATCTCTTACTAAATTGTGGTGCTTTTCTAGCCTTTTTAAGACCATATTTCTTTCTTTCTTTCATTCTTGGGTCACGAGTAAGAAGTCCTGCTTCTTTAACAGCACTCTTATATGTTTCGTTAATAAGAACTAATGCTCTTGCGATACCGTGACGGCAAGCACCTGCTTGACCTGTAAGACCACCACCATTAACTGTAACTTCAACATCATATTTGTCTGTTGCTTCTACGAGTGTTAATGCAGTCTTAACTTCATTTTGAAGTAATTCAGATTTAAAATATTCATTAAGTGGTTTCTTGTTTACAACAATATTACCTGTGCCTTCACAAATTCTTGTTCTAGCGATAGCTTTTTTTCTACGGCCTGTAGCCCAGATTTTTTGTTTCTTATTTGCCATAATTCTACCTTCTTCCTTCTACATTTAACACTTCTGGTTTTTGTGCTACTTGTTCATATTTATCGTCTTTGTAAACTCTTAAATATGTAAGCATCTTTCTTCCAAGAGAATTCTTTGGAAGCATCTTCTTAACTGCTTGATAAACAGCCTTGTCTGATTTTTCTTGCATAAGTGTTTTGTATTGAATTTCTTTAAGTCCACCGATGTAACCTGTGTGATAACGATAGTATTTGTCTTCAAGTTTGTTACCTGTTAAAACAACTTTATCTGTGTTAATAACGATAACATGGTCTCCACAAAGTTCGTTTGGTGTAAACTCTGGCTTATTCTTGCCGCGAAGAACAGCAGCAACTTGGCTAGCCAATCTACCAAGAGGCATATTTGTTGCATCAACAATATACCATTTGTTTGACTTTGTCTCTGCGTTTTGCATAAATGTTTTCATTTTTTTTACCTTTCTTTTTAATATTTTTGCGATTTATTACTGGATATAATTTTCACTATTCCAGTCCTATGCTAGACTATTTTATAATATTTTCAAAAAAAAGTCAATAACTTATATACCCTTTATTTAAATTTTTTAATTTTTTTTAATTATAGTCCACATTTTTTAGCATTAAAGCCTTAGAAGGCATAGTTCGTCCAGAAAGAGACCTATCTTGACCATCAATAATTTTTACTACATCTTGTGGTTTTATCTTTCCGTAACCAACCTGAGTGAGTGTTCCAAAAATAATTCTAACCATATTATATAAAAATCCATTTCCGGTTATTTCAAAGGCATAAATTCCATTTTCAAGTGAAATAATCTTTGCATCATAAACTGTTCTTACAAAGTCGGTTTTTCCACTCTTTTTAGAAACAAACGACTTAAAATCGAATGTTCCTATAAAATATTTGCAGGCTTCCTGCATAAGATTTACATCAGCGTAATCATAAATTCTAGTTGCATATTCATCAAAAATTGGGTGCGAATATTTAGAAATATAAAAGTGATATCTATAAGTTTTCTTTTTGGCTGAAAATCTTGCGTCAAATTCACCACTAACACTCTCTACCTTTAAAATTGATATATCATTTGGCAAAAGTGCATTCAAACTATCAAGTAATTTTTTTTCGATAATTTCCTTTTCTGTATCAAAATGTGCAACTTGACAAAGCGCTGACACACCAGCATCAGTTCTTCCACTTGCGTAAATTTTTACATTTTCTTTAAGCAAAAATGATAGCACTTTTTCAATTTCTTCCTGAATTGTTCTTTTATTTGGTTGAATTTGAAATCCGCTAAAATTTTTACCATTATATGCCATATCTATTCTAAATCTATTCATAAAAATATGTTACCACAAAAATTTACTTTTTTCAATCACAATTAAGTCTAAAATAAATTATTTATATTTGACTTTATACCCTCTAAAATTTTATAATAACAAGTGTGCAGTAAATAATATTTAATATTTTAATATTAAAAGTGTGTTTTGAAAGCACAAAATATTTATATAATTTGTATAATATATTTACATATCCAATATAAATCATATATAAAGAAGGTAAAATTATGGAAAAAAACAATAAAATAACCATTGACGGAAACACAGCGGCTGCGAGTATTGCATATATGCTCTCAGACCTTGCTCTTATCTACCCAATAACTCCATCATCTCCAATGGCTGAAAACATTGATGTATGGTCAAGCAAAAACAAGAAAAATATCTACGGAAACGCAGTAGAAGTTACCGAAATGCAAAGTGAAGCAGGTGCAGCAGGTGCGCTTCATGGAGCACTCACTGCAGGAAGTAAAGCGACAACCTTTACATCTTCACAAGGACTTTTATTAATGATTCCTAATATGTATAAAATCGCAGGTGAACTTCTCCCTTGTGTTATTCATGTTGCAGCAAGAACAATCGCAACCCATGCACTTTCAATCTTTGGTGACCATAGCGATGTTATGGGTATTAGACAAACAGGTTTTGCAATGACAGCATCATCAAGTGTTCAAGAAGCACAAGATATGGCTCTTGCATGTCACCTTGCAACTGAAAAATCTAAAGTTCCTTTCCTTCATTTCTTTGACGGATTTAGAACTTCTCACGAAGTAAATACTATTTCTCCAATTGATGATGAGACAATAAAATTATTAGCAGAAAAAAATGGAAATATCTATAATCGTGTAAGTGAATTTACACCATCTAACCCTGTTCAAAAAGGAACAAGCCAAGGCGAAGATATCTTCTTCCAAAATAGAGAAGCAGCAAACAAATATTATAACGCTGTTCCAACTCTTTTTGAAGAAGTTTTAAAAGATATTGAAGAAGCAACTGGCAGAACCTACAAACTCTTTGAATATTACGGAGCAAAAGATGCAGAACAAGTAATAGTAATTATGGGTTCAGGTGCAGACACAACTATTAAAGCAGTTGAAACTCTTGTTAAAAATGGAATTAAAATTGGTGTGATTAAAGTTAGACTTTATCGTCCATTTGATGTTCAAAGATTTACAAAACTTATCCCAAAGACAACAAAAATTATTACTGTTTTAGATAGAACAAAGGAAAGTGGCGCAGTATACGAACCACTTGCAGAAGATGTAATCTCTGCACTTAATGATGCTGGAATTTCAGGTATTAGAGTTCTTGGTGGAAGATACGGACTTTCTTGTAAAGAATTTACACAAAACCATATTGTTTCAATATATGAAAATATGATAAGTGAAACACCAAAAAATCATTTCACTGTTGGAATTAATGATGATATTACTTTCTCATCACTCCCAGCAAATAATTTAAATTTTGATTTTTCAAGTGAAAATACCGTTGAATATAGATTCTATGGACTAGGTTCTGACGGAACAGTATCAGCAAACAAAAATAGCATTAAAATTATTAGCGATTATGCAGGACTCTATGGTCAAGGTTACTTTGTATATGATAGTAAAAAATCAGGTAGTTTAACAACAAGTCACCTTAGAATTTCTCATAATAAAATTAATGCCCCTTACTTAACTGAAACACCTGACTTTGTTGCTTGCCATAACAAAACTTTTGTTAAAAAATACGATATGCTTAGCACTATTAAGGAAGGTGGAACATTTTTATTAAATGCACCTTGGAGTAATGAAGAGTTAGAAACTGAACTCCCTGCTTCTGTAAAAAAGTTTATTTCAGATAAAAAACTCAAATTCTACATTATTGATGCAGAAAAGGTTGCTGAAGATGTTGGCTTAAATAGAAGAATTAATGTTGTTATGCAAACAGCGTTCTTTGCACTTTCAAAAATTCTACCTGTTGACACTGCAATCGCTCACATAAAAAAGGCTGCGAGCAAAACTTATGCTAGCAAAGGCGAAGCAGTTGTTCAAATGAATATAAATGCTATTGACTCTTCACTTTCTCACCTAAGAGAAGTAAACTATCCTGAGTCTTGGTCAAAGGTTACAAGCGAACCTACATTTAATGCTATTGATGACCCATACTATAAAGATTACATACTCCCTATTGAGTTAAAACTAGGAAATGATTTACCAGTATCTGCATTTGACCCAACAGGAACAAACCACACAGCAACATCTGCTTATGAAAAAAGAAACATTGCAACAATGCTCCCTAAGTGGATTAAAGAAAATTGTATACAATGCAACCAATGTGCCCTCGTTTGTCCACACGCAGTAATAAGACCATACTTAGTTAAAACTGACAGCGAACTTGCAAAAGAAGTTGATGCAAAACCAGCACTTGGTATTCCAGGTTACTCATTTAAGATTCAAATTTCTCCAAAAGACTGCACAGGTTGTGAAAACTGCGTTAAGGCTTGTCCTGCAATTAATAAAGCACTTGAAATGGTTAAAGCAGAAGACATACTAGAAATTGAAGAAGAAAAATACAACAAATTAAAAGATATTGAAAATCCTAAGACAGTCTTTAAAAAAGAAACAATAAAAGGTAGTCAATTTGAAAAACCATTATTTGAATTCTCAGGTGCGTGTGCTGGCTGTGGCGAAACACCATATATTAAACTTTTAACTCAACTCTTTGGCGAAGAATTAATGATTGCAAATGCAACAGGTTGTTCAAGTATCTACGCAGGAACTGCTCCAACCTGTCCTTACGCAAAAGATAAAGACGGATTTGGACCTGCTTGGTCAAATAGTTTATTTGAAGACAACGCAGAGTTTGGTTTAGGTATGAAAAAATCTGTAAACAGCAATAGAAATGCTCTTACTGAAAAGATTAAATTTGCTGTAGAAAATAATATATACTCAGCCGAATTTACTGAAAAGTTAAAACTTTGGCTTTCACAAGAAAAGAAAGACAAATCTCTTGCTCTTGAAATTAGAAACGAAATTAAAGAATTATATAAGAAAGATAAATCAAATGAAAATACCAAGGCTATTTATGGCTATATAGCATCACTATTTGAAACATCTGTTTGGATTATTGGTGGTGACGGCTGGGCTTATGACATTGGCTATGGAGGACTTGACCATGTCCTTGCATCTGGCGAAGATGTAAACATTTTAGTTCTTGATACCGAAGTTTATTCAAACACTGGTGGTCAAGCATCAAAGGCTACTCCAAAAGGCTCTGTTGCAAAATTTGCAGCAGCAGGAAAACAAACTCAAAAGAAAAATCTTGGTGCAATGGCTAGACAATACCCTAATGTTTATGTTGCACAAGTTGCACTTTCTGCCAATATGCAAGCAACAATTACAGCCCTTAAAGAAGCAAAGGAAAATAAAGGACCATCAATAGTTATTTGCTACTGTCCTTGCATTAACCACGGCAGCGATATGAGCAACACACCTGCTCAACAAAAACTTGCAGTTGAATCAGGATACTGGCCAATTTATAGATACAACCCAGTAACTGACAAACTTACTTACGACGCAAAACTCCCTACTCCAAAAGAGTATGAAGACTTTACAAGCACTCAGTCAAGATATTTCTCACTTGCAAGAACAAACGCCGATTCATCTGAAAAACTTATCACAAGCGCAAAAAATCATGCAAAAGAAGTTATTAAAAATCTTGAAGAAGAAAGCAAAAAATAAATTTTTAATTTTTAAAACTTATAAAAATTTATATTTTTATTTCATCTTAAGTATTGACAAAAAGATTAATAAGTAGTTTAATTAATAAAAAGGAGAAAATCTTATGACTTCGCTACAAGATTTAGATACAATTGTTCCAGATATTATTCGCAGATTAAATAAAATTTATTCAAAATTAACTAAGTATAAAAAGATTAATACTGACTATCGTGCAAAAACATTAATGAACGAAATTACTGCTAAAATTAATCAAATTAAAAAAGTTCACGAAGCATATAAAAATACACCATCATATAAAAACAAGGATTTTACAAATTGGGTTAATATGCAAGAAAATTATGTTAATGAATGTAACAAAATTTGTGATAAAATTTTTGAATATGAATCAGTAATGGGGTATAATTAAGCCTTATTAATAATATATTTTTTATTAATCTATAAACAAATAGAAAAAGGAGAGATTATTAATCTCTCCTTTTTATTAAAAATAAAATTTCTTAACTTTTTAATATATATCTAATGTTTCTTTTATTAACAAATTTTATTCTTAAAAATTAAAAGAGCAAACAGTTATCGTTTGCTCTTTTTTAATCGAGTGTAATTTTTAATTTTAAATATTTATTTTATTTTTTCTTTTTTCTGCCTCTTTTCTTTGATTGTTTTTCAACAGGGGCATTTTCTTTAATTTCATTTAAATTTAAACCTTCTGTTTCTTGAGTTTCAGAAACTTCTTCAACTGGTGTTTCTTGTTCTTCAGAAACTTCTTCAACTGCAGATTGTGATTCTTCAAAGAAACTCATATCTTCTTCTGTAACATTTACATCATCTATAGTTTCTACATTTTCACCCTCAGCACTTACTTCTTCAGCAACTGGTTCAGCATTTGCTTCATTTACTTCTACTGCTGTTGTTTCATCAACTAAAGTTTCAACTGGTTCTACAACATTTTCATCAACTGCAACTGGTGCAATTTCTTCTGTTGGAAGTTCTTCTTTAACTTCTTCAACTGGTGTTTTTGTTTCTCTATAAAGAGTATCTACAACTGATGAATTACAAATTTCCATGCTCTTTTCTTCAAGTTGTGGAATAATTACAAGTCTTGGAGCAGTATCACCATAGAGTTTAGTCCATGCTTTGTTTTCTTTACCTCTAAGTTTGTCTCTATATTTTCTCTTTTTCATTTCAAAAACTTCTGCTTCGCTTAAAAGTTTAAGTTTTTGCATTTCTTTCTTATGTTCGTTATTAAATGTTCTTTTTTCTTTGTTTCTTTCTTTCTTAGCAATTTTCTTTTCTTTAATATCTTCCATCATAACTTCATAAGATGCAGAAATTTTTGCACCGAAAGTTTTAAATAATAATTTTACTGCATAACATAATGCATAGATTAAAGCAATAATTGTAACTACAACGCACACAACTATACCAATAATCATAAATAAATTCATCATAAATGTCTTTAAATCCATAGTTAATTATACTCCTTAAATTGTTAATAAATACCAAAAATAATAAAATAAAAAATTACATTTCTCTCTCATACGCCTCTTGCTCGGCAAGAAGTTTCTTTTCTCTTTTTCTAGCCTCTAGTTTTTCTTTTTGTTTTCTACACTTTTCATTTTGCAAATTACAAGCGATTGTAGCACTCTCAATCATTTGCCTAAGTTTTACTTCAACAGGGCTATTGTAAATTCGTTCTTCTTCATACTCATTATTTTTTCTAATGATGTAATCAGCGTCATAATACCTTTTCATAATCTTGCCTCCTTTGTAAGTATTTTATCGAGTCAATTACATAATTAAGTTTGATTAAATAATTACTACTTAATCTTAACTATATTATACATAATTTATTGATAAATTTAAACAAATTTTAGCAAAAATATAAATTTTGTAAAATTTCTACTATTAAAAATACATAATAATTATTCTTTACTTGCTTTTGAACTTAAATATTCAACAAATCTATCAAAATCAGTGTTAGAAACATCATCAATCATCTTTGTTAGTTCGCTAATTTTGTTAATTTCATTTAAATCTACTTTTTCAATTTTTGTTTGCGAAACATCAACAACAGTTTCTGCTTCTTCATTTAAAAGTATATCTTCGCCATAATATTTTTTTAAGTAAATTTCAGATTTTAAAACAATGTCACTAACTCCAAATTTTTTTAAATCTTGAGCAGAAATTTTATGATTTTCAACTTCAATACTAAATTCGTTTTTTAAATCATCAACTAGATTATTATCCATATCATCACCACCCTATTCTTCATTAGACTCATCTTCAGACTCTTCTCCTATTCTTCATTAGACTCATCTTCAGACTCTTCTCCTAAAAGCCCCATTAAAAAGTCATTAAAGTCATCAATATCGTCTTGAGTTTCTGTTTCATATTCATTATCTTCTTCATCATAAGATTCTTCTTCATAGTTGTAAATTTCATCTTCATAACTATCATTTGAAATTTCTTCTTCTAGTTTTACAAAATACTTTGGTGGCAAGAATAATGATTGTTCATTACAAACAAGTCTCTGATTAACTTCTTTACTTAAATAAGGATAAGTTTTTTCTAGATACTGTTTAACTCTAACTTGAAGTAAGTTCTTAATTTCTTCAATATATTCATTATAATCAAGAACAACTTTTGTATTAAAGTTAAGAGGATTTCCAAAATAATCATTAATTTGTTCAACAGGTAACTTTTTAAGTTTATCATCAATAATTGTGATTAATTGTTTTAAAATTCTTTCTTTAAATCTAATATTAGTTAGTTGAGTATCAGTAATTGTCATTAAAACTGTCGGAAACTTTTCAGTTATCATCTTAAAATCTTTATCTTCTGCATCTCTTAATATTTGATAGTTTACATTATCTTCGAGCGATAATTTTCCATTTTTAAGAATTAAAATTTGCTCATTGCAAAACACAGGAACTTTTGAATCTTTATCAATATTAATATTGAGTAAATCATCTTCAACTGAAACTTTTTCAGTTTCAAGTTTTGCAATTAACTGCTTTTTATTAACATCAAACTTAATGATTTTTTCTGTATTAATTCGCCACTCAAAAAACTTAAGTCTTGTTTCATTTCTCTTAATTAAAACTTCAATTTTTTTATTAATCGCAAAGATTTGAACAAATTTTAATTTAAGTTCATCAATTTGATTAGAAATTTTCTCAGAATCAGCGAGTGTTTTAGCATTAATCATTTGATTATACAAAGCATTATATGATTCAGCAAGTTTCACAGTTGCATCATTATTTTTTTGATAAACAACTTTAAGTTCATCAATAATATTTTGAGACATTGCTTTTTGAATAATTATATCTTTTGCGTTAAACCCTTCCATATTACTCCTTTATTTTAATATAATAAAAATACAAAAAATGTCAATCTTATTTTTTTAAAAAGTATAGATAAATTTATATTTATTAATTAAATTAATAAGATTATAAAAAATCTAACATTAATTCAAGTTTTATTAACTTTTGAATCATTATCAATATCTTTATTACCCTTATTAAATCTAATAGAAAAAATAAAAAATATAAAAAACAAATAAACCATAATTGAAAGAGTATACCAATTTATAACTTTATTTCGAGATACCTCTCTATTTTCCAAATCATAAACAAGATTTCCTTCATACAAACCAAAAGATATATTCCCTAAATCTTTTGTCATTAAAAGATAATCATTACCTTTTCTTCTATTATATAGTTTTTCTAAAACTTCGTTCGATGGATGCCCAAAGTTATTATCTTCACTTACAGAAACTACATTAAATTTTGGAGTTATAATATCTAAAAGTTCATTACTTGAACTATATTTACTCCCGTGATGTCCCACGAGATAGACTGAAATATTTTTAAATTTTTCAATTTCATTATTACTTAAACTATTAATAAAATCTGTTTCTTCATAATTTTGAACACCATCACTACCACTTGAAAACGACGCATCGCCAGTAAACAAAAATTTCTCATTAAAGACGCTTAGTAGCATTATTGCTGAACAGTCATTTGAACTATCAGTTCCGTAACCTTTAGTAGCAAAGCCGATAGTATTTGTATAATCACTTAAGTTAACATTATCATCTCTAACAAGTGGTGAAAAAAACTCAAAATAATAATTATCACCTGAAATTTTTAATCCGTCATAAAATACCGTAACATTACTATTTCTTAAATTTCCATTTTCTTCAAACTTTTCATTATATATTTTTGTTATAAAATCTTTATAAATATTAGAAGTTACTCTTGATATTTTTGAATTACCATTATACTTATCTTGCAAAATTTCATAAACTGACGCAAGGTCTTCGTCTTCATAGACTACAAATTCTTCTGCATTTGTTCCCGTTCCTGCAATTTGAAACGGTCTATAAATATTTTCAACCTCAAATTCATCAATAACACTTGGAAGTGTCCCAATGTGGTCACTATCAGCATGAGTTGCAATTAAATAATCTATTTTTGTTATATTTTCACTTTTTAATTTATCAATAACTTTTTTACTATACGGAATATTTCCTCCATCAATTAGCATAGTTTTTCCGTCAGGCAGTTTTACATAAGTAGCATTTCCCTGACCTACATCTAAATAACAAACTTTAAAATTAGACTTTTCAATTTCATTTTTAGAAACTTCATTGTTATAATAATTTACTTTTAATCCCAAAAAATTTTCAATTTTAGAAGTAAAGAAAAAAGATAAAATTAATAATAACAACAAAACCATTGTTACTATTAACTTTACCCTTATTTCTCTATTATTTAAAAACTTCTTAATTTTCATTTTTTGTAAAATATTTCCCTATTCTTTTTGGATTTAAACCAAGCATCTTGGCTATTTTATCTTTATTTGCCATAACTGTTTCATAACCTATTTGTATGATTTCTTCAATGTCATCAAACTTAAGTGGCGAAAAATTTTCAAGTGCTGGTTCAAAAATCAAATCAGCAACCTCCATTGTTTTATCAATTTTTGATTGCATTATAATACCAATCACTGATGACAAAACTGAAACAGTTGAAAGAGATTTTGTTCCCGTTCCCCTAAGATGATTAACATCAATAGCAAAAACTACATTAGCACCCATATTTTTTACAACATCAGCAGGAACATTATTTCTAAGTCCTCCATCAACAAGATGCATATCATCATAAACAACAGGTGTAAATACTCCTGGAACAGCACAACTTGCCGAAACAACCTTTGCAACATTACCATAGTCAAAGTCAACTTCTTTTCCTGTTTTTAGGTCAGTACATACTGCTTTAAATGGAATTTTTAATTCTGAAAAGACTTTAACATCTCCAAAAACACTATTTAAAATGTTTTCTATTCTAGCAGTGTTTGCAGGTTTTATAAAAGGTATCATACCACGAGTAATATCTTTTTTTCTTAAAGTTAAAGCAAGTTCTTTCATCTCCTTAGGAGATTTACCAAAAGCATAAAGTGCTCCAACTATACTCCCTGCACTTGTTCCTGCAATATAATCAAAATGAATACCTAGTTCTTCAAAAGCCATAAGCGCTCCGATATGTCCCACACCTCTTACACCACCGCCACCAAGAGCAAGACCTATCTTAACTTTTTTATGGATTTGCATAGAATTAGTTTTTTCATCTTTATTTTTTTTAAATATTTTAAATATATCCATACTTTATTATATTACCATTTTTTTTATTTTTAGTAAAATAAAAAACTCAATTAAAAATTTAATTGAGTTTTTTTATTATTCAAAATTATTCAGCATCTTCAGCACTATCAGAATTATTTGAGTTAATTAATGAATTAAGTTGATCAATTTCATCATTATATCTCTTTTCTTCTTTCTTTAATCTATCAAGAACGTGCTTGTTATGTTCGTTTCTATATCTATTATTATCAAGATATTCATCAGCATCATGGATACCTGCTTTAAGTTCTGCAATATGTGCAGTAAGTTCTGCTTGTTTCTTCTTCTTGTCTTCACTAACATTTTTAATATCAGTTACTGAATACATAACAAGGTTAAGGTTAGCAAGTTCACCTGCTCTTCTATCGAGCATCTTTTGATTTCTTTCTCTTCTTCTTTCAGTTCTTTCATACTTTAATATTTCTTTTTCATTTTTAGCAATATCTTTTCTAATTTCGTCTCTGCTTTGAGTAATATTTTCTAATCTATTTTGGTATGTTTCAATTGAAAGATCATTTTTTTCTTCTTTTTTAGTTTCTTCTGCTTTTTCTGCAGGTTCTTCTGCTGGAGTTTCTTCTGCTTCTTCTGCAGGTTCTTCTGCTGGAGTTTCTTCTGCTTCTTCTGCAGGTTCTTCCGCTGGAGTTTCTTCTACAACTTCTTCTGCAGGTTCTTCCGCTGGAGTTTCTTCTACAACTTCTTCTGCAGGTTCTTCCGCTGGAGTTTCTTCTACAACTTCTTCTGCAGGTTCTTCTGCTGGAGTTTCTTCTGCTTCTTCTGCAGGTTCTTCCGCTGGAGTTTCTTCTACA
>JAFTMY010000165.1 GCA_017452165.1 Clostridia bacterium
ATTTTTTCAAAATTTTATTTATTTTGCATTATTTTTAGATGATGCTTTTGTTTTTATTTTTTATGGACGCTATTCATACCAATTTACTTTTGTTTTTATGGACGCTGTCCATACCTGCAAGGGTTTTAAACCCTTGACCCAAGTTAAAATTTAATTTATTTTAAATTAAATTTTGGGCGTTAGTCTTGTCAAAACTCTCCCAAGTTTTGCCTAACCCCTACATTTTAATTATAAATTTTTATATTTTTCAACCATTTCAAGATAAATAATTTCTGCTTCTTTATTTTTAGCAAACGAGAAAAATATGACAATAAATAAAGTTGCAACTAAGTCAGGAGTTCCAAGGTCATCACTTAAAAATATTTTATATGGAAAAAGTATCAACCCTGGTGTTGTTACATTAAAAATGATTTGCGATGGTTTAAATATTTCGTTAAAAGACTTTTTTGATAGCGAAGAATTTACAAAAATCAATGAAGATTAATACTAAAAATAAAAAAATATTAAAACTTTCTAAACTTTTTTAAAAAAATATGTTGACAAACCTTAATTTTTATATTATATTATTTATGTTAAGCGAAATTGTATGGCGGCATAGCTCAGCTGGCTAGAGCAATCGGTTCATACCCGGCAGGTCATAAGTTCAAATCTTATTGCCGCTACCAAAAAAACATGGTCCCATCGTCAAGCGGTTAAGACATCACCCTTTCACGGTGAAGTCAGCAGTTCGAATCTGCTTGGGATCACCATCAAAACCACAACGAAAGTTGTGGTTTTCTTTTTTGTTAAAATTATAAACTAAATTTAAACACAAAAAAAAGTAAATAAAAAACACATAACTTTTGAGGTTCATTTAATCTCTTCAAGGTTATGTGTTTTTATTTTAATTTTTTAATCATCTATATCATCAAACAAAGGACTATTAAAAAAGTCTTTTAATTTTATTCCTAACCCATCACACAAAAATTGAATTGTTGCAAGTTTTGGATTTTTACTTCTTCCTGAAAAAATACTATTTACTGTTGATTGTATAACACCTGACATTGTGCAAAGTTTATTTGGAGTAATATTTCTTTCACTACAATATTCTAAAATTCTCTTTCCTACTGCTTCATATAGTTTCATACCTTTATTTTTCTCCTTAATTATTAATCTATTCACAAGATAAGTCTATCAATAATTAAAAATTAAGGTTGTTAATGTATTCACAAGTTGTGAATACATTGACAAATTTTATAAATTAAAATATAATAAAGTTATGAATACATCGTTAACAAATAAAAAAACCTGTTCTTTTTTTGGTCATAGAAAAATTAAAATAACTAACGAACTTAAAAATAAAATTAAAAAAGAAATTGAAAATTTAATCTTAAATTATAATGTATTAATATTTTATTTGGAAGCAAAAGTGAATTTAATACACTTTGCCACAGTATTGTTACGGATTTAAAAGAAACTTATCTTAATATAAAAAGAATTTCTTATACCTGCAGAAGTGAGACCTGTATTTTAGAAAATGATAAAAAACATATGGAAAAGATTTACTCTCATTTTGCAAATCACGAAATACATTTGCTTGGTTATGAAGAAGAATTTGAGCATAAAACAAAATACTCATCTGGTAAGGCAAGTTATGTTGAAAGAAACCAATCAATGATTGACGATAGCGACTACTGTATTTTTTATTATGATGAAAACTATAAACCTAAATTGAGAAAAAACTCAAAACAAGACTTAAATTATTATCAGCCAAAAAGTGGAACAGCCCTAGCCTATACTTACGCAAAACAAAAATGTAAATATGTTATAAACATTTTCAAATTATAAATTTCTATTAACTTACCTTTTATTTTTCTGCCGTATTGACTTTTCTAAGCAGTTATATTAAAATTATATTAACATTATATTAATATTAATTAATAAGAAATTTAAAGATTTTTAAAAAAAATAAATTATCGAGGTATCATTATGAATTTAATCGGTATGGGATTAATGATAAAAGGTTTAAGTGAAATGTCTAAAGGTGGTGGTGGCGGTGGATACCATTCTTATGGCCCATCAGAAGAAGAGTTATTTCTTAGACAATGTAGAAATACTCTCAAAATTATTGAAACAAAAGAAAATATTTCAGGCACTGAAATCCCTGCAATGACTCTTAAAGGTTCAGAAAAACTTTCTCCTTCAAAAAGAAAAAAGCAAAAAGCACACAGTCTTCAAATTTTACAAGCAAATCCTAACGGTGTTAATATTACAGGACTCTCTATTGATTTAAGTCAATACTCCGTTGTTGGAACAATCGATAATACAAGATTCTTTGCTCTCGACAAAAAAAGCAAAGACCTAGTTGTTATTGATATGAAAGAATATTATTCTTACGGACCACATGGCGATTATTATAGTTCAAATAATATTTTAAATACTAATCTTAAAAATGATGAAACATCTGAAATCTCTATTGACTTTAAAGTTGTTAAAGAAAACGAAATGAGCGCAGGTATCTCAGCAAATATGCCACAAAGAAGATGTTATTTATCAGACATTGAGCATCATCCGGACATTGCAAGTTTCCTTGAACTTGGAAACTATATTCGTCAAAATGCAAAAGAAAAACAAGCAAACACTTCAGCAAATGAAATGGGTGAATAATAATAAATGTTATCTATAATATAAAAGCAAATTGATTACCTAGCAATTTGCTTTTTATATTGCAACTTTTTATCATTTACAATTAATAATTAAATTGATATAATACTTAATAATAAATTATTATGGTGCTAATATGAAAAATGATATTTTTAACAATATTTTAATAAAAAAAATATGTGATTATAAAACTTACATAAAAATCTTGACTTATTATGAATTTAATAATGAAAAATTAGAAGACAATTTTAAATTAAGTAAAAAGTTTGAATTAAATACTTATGCTGAAGAATTAGCAAAACTTCATTTTTTAATAAATCATAGACAAATTTTAAATATTTCAAACACAGAATTAATTTCATATTTAAATGAAATTTACAAAAAAATAAATGCTGATAAATTTGAAATAGTTAATTGTTTTAACAATGAAAGCGTTTTAAATAATAAAACAAAAGTTTTAATTCTTGGGTCAATCACTTCTATCTCAGGAATTAAAAACGGATATTTTTACACTAGCGACACAAATCAAACAATGAAACTTTTAGATTCAATTTTACAGTCAAATAAAAAACCTATAAAATTTGAAAGCATTAAGCAAGAACTAATCTCTGCCAGAAAAAATGGTGAGGAGATGAAACCAATTGTTGAAAAACTAAAAAATGAACTAACAAATGAAAACATTGCTTTTTTAGATGTTATAGAGTGTTGCATTAGACCAAAAAACAGTTCACTTGATGATGACATAATTATTTCTATTCCATACTGCAAATCAAAACTATATGAGCAAATCAAAAATTCTAACTTAAAAGCAATTTTTACCAACAGCACTTTTGTTGAAAACTATTTTAAAAAATATCTTGGATATGATGAAATCACAAATATATTTAATATTAACTATAATAAAATTATGTCACCATCACCTGCATATCTTAAAAAGTTAGACACAAAAAAGCAAGACTGGTGCAGCAAAATTTGTATATTTTTAAAATAACAAATTATTAAAAATTTGTAATTTTGTTAAATAAAAGTTAAAAACATACAATTTTTACATTTTTAAGATTTTTAGGAGAAATTATGAGATATGTTATTTCAGATATTCACGGAAACTTTAAACTATTAATTAATTTATTAAACAAAATTAAATTTTCACAAAAAGACACTCTTTTTATCTTAGGAGATTTAATTGATAAAGGAACTGAAGTTGACAAAGTATTAAAACTCATATTTAGAGACATTAGAAAAAATGTATTTGTTATTGCAGGAAATCACGAACACGAATTTATTAAATATGTAAAATTCTTAATAAATGAAAATGAAAGTGATGATGTAATTTTTAAAAAAAGTAATGAATTTTTAAAACTTAAAAATCCAATTAATTTTGAAATTATAGATGAAATTTTAAATTTACCTTACTACTACGAGGAAAAAGACTTTCTTCTCGTTCATGCAGGAATACCATGCGATGAAAATGGTTTTCCACTATCAATTAAAAATGTAAGTAAAGAAGAACTTGTATACGACAGAAGATTTAAAAATGAAAACTTTATTCCACAAAACTTTAAATGCGTAATCTTTGGGCATACACCAACAATTAAAGATGGAAAAATGGGAAACATTATAAAATATCAAAGACCAAACACTCGTGGAAATAAAGTAACCGATTACTATAAAATTCACATAGACACTGGAAACTATTTAAGCAAAACTTTAGGTTGTTTATGCCTTGATACTATGCAAGAATTTTATGTAACCGAGAACTAAACTAATAATATAAAGGAAAACTATGAACTATTTATTTTTTGATGTAGAATCTATTGATATTAAACACGAAACCATTTGTTCTTTTGGATACTATTTAACCGACGAAGATTTTAATGTTCTTGAAAACAATGACTTTTTAATTAATCCTAATTTAAAGGACAATGAATACGATAAATGGGCTATTATTAGATGCTTAAAGTATGATTTTAATAAACTCTTAAATTCCCCAACCTTTATGCATTATTACAAAAAGATAAAGGAACTTATTATTAATGAAAATAATTTAGTTTTTGCATTTGCTAAAGACAATGAAATAAAATACCTAAACGGTGAATGTAGAAGACATAAACTACCACTTATCTTTAATGAAAAAAATAATCTATATGATGTTCAAAAAATTTATAAAAATTACAAAGAAAACAAAAACGAGTCAGCACTAAAAAAATGTGTTGAAGAACTTGCTATTGATACAAGTAATTTCAACGAACATACAAGTCTTGATGACGCACTTATGACAATGCTTGTTGCAAAAAAAATCTGCGAGATTGAAAATTGCTCACTTGAAATATTAATTGAAAAATATAATAAAATTTAAATTCTTAAAATGTAATTTTTATTAATAACAATTTATTATTTAACAATATTACATAAAAAGTTGTGATTATTATAATAAATTTCGCTTATTTTTTATATATTTTAGTTATTTTTTATTTAAAAATGTAAAATATTATCAATTTTATAAATAAAAATACATTTTAAATAATATTAATTTAAAATATTAATTATATTACAATTTTTCTTAGTATTGACAAAATAAAGAGATTATATTAAAATTAAAAAAAATAAAGAGGTATTAATTATGAGTAGGTTTAATTATAAAAATTATAGACTTGAAGACATTGATGAGCATGACCCAAAAAAATATGACATTGTTAGTTATAATGGAGATTCTTATTTTAAAATTTCTAAGACATGTCGTGCAACAATAAGAGTTGATGATAAAGTAAAAGAAGACGGAACAAAAGATATTTTAATATCTCTCGTTGTAGATGGAATTTGCAAAAGATATATTGAAACAAATAGTAATGATATTAAAAACTTAGACGTTAATAGTTTAATGGAACATTTAATGGTTTTTGATTATTGTAGACATACTCGTAACCCACTATTAAAAAAGTCAGATTTAGAAAAATTTAGTGATGAGTTATTTGTAAACCTTAATAGACTTTCTGCTAAGCAAGAAATTTTTAGAACTCCTGCAAAAATAGTTGGTTCTAATATTTATGATAAAGCATTAAATAAAAGTTTAAAATATTCTCAAAAAGAACAAAGCGATTGGCTTTATAACCAAGCACCAAAAATGTGGGGCGAATAAAAATCTTATATATAAAGGAAAATATAATATGGCAAAAAAATCAGAAGAACAAATTTGGCTTGACAGTGTAAAGAGAAGACTTATTAAGTATATAAGCAACCCAAAATGGGATTATATTGAACTATCTGACCTTCAAATGTCAATAGTAATGGCTATAACAAATTGTGAAAATGTAAACAACCTTTCACCATCAATAAATGAAAGAGTTACTGATAACTTATTTGAAGTAATAAAAAGCAAGATGAGTAAAGTTAAACTTACTTACGGACACTCAAGCGAAAAAGAATTTTAATATTTATTATATAAAAAACAAAAACCACTTTACTTTTTTAGTAAAGTGGTTTTTTATAATTAAACTTTAAATTATAAATATAAATTATTGTCCCATTTCAATTCCGTCTTGATTTTCTTTTTCAGTTGATGATTCTAAAGATTTTTTCTTGTTATATGCTTCTAAAATTTCAGCAAGTTTTTTAGCAATTTCCCTACTATCAAAATACTTATAAATGTTTTTATTATGTTTAGTTTCTCCCTCTGAAGATGAAATAAATGGTTTACTATCCACAAATGCATCATAAGCAACAATTGAAGGGTCTGCTTTAATTGCTTCAATAATATGCTTTTCAATTACATCATTAATAGTTCCCTTAATTGCTTGAAGTTTCTCTCTAAGTTCTTTTTCAAGTGCTGGTTTATCCACCTTTTTCATTTCTTCTTCTTTGTCAAAAATCTTTTTATATCTTTCAAATCTAGCATCGCCAGTTTTTATTTGACTCTCTAAACGATCAAGTCGTCCACCTGAAATAAACTTTAAAAATGATGACGAATTAATTTTAGCAACTTTATCTTGGAGTTTTTGTTTTTCTGCACCCCAATTTTCAATATGCTTTTTAGCATAATTAAATTCTTCTTCATTAAATTTATAACCTGTTGTTACATCTTCGCCACCATAATAAAAACTCTCAGCATAAGTAAAAGAATCTTTAACATCATAAGTTAAAATCTCTTTTATCTTAACAGATTCATTAATTAAGGTGTTGAGTTCATCATTACCCTTAAGTTCTAAATCAACAGCATGAAACAATGCATCAAAATTTTTTGAAATATGTTTTTTACCTTTTTCTTTTAAATTTTTATCTGTTACTACAATTAAAATATTATCAATATCTTTCACTTCTTTAAGTGCATTTTTTATAAAATTATTCATAAGTAAATTCCTTCCTAATTAATAATATTTTATCAAATAAA
>JAFTMY010000166.1 GCA_017452165.1 Clostridia bacterium
CAAACCACTCAATATTGTCGGGATTTAGTCCTGCTCGTTTAAAGAATTTTGGCAGTTCACTTTTTACAAGTTTGTATGCTTGTTCAAAAGAATTGCACCAAGTTTTTCCAAGCTTTTCTTCAAAGGTAATGAGACCGTCCCATATAACAGATTTGGTAATTCGCAATCGTTCTCTTAATCCTTTTGTATATTCACTAGAAATTAAACCATCTTGATTGAATATTCCATACGACTTTTCTTTATCTTTCATATAGGCAACATAGTCCATTTTCTTCATATCTGCTATACCTGTTGTGATATAGTTGATATAATCTTTTGCTTTGTTTGATGAATAATATTTTCGGTTTTCAATCGCTTCGTCAGAGCTGTTTTTAGGATTGTAATAATTTACAAAGAAATTAACTAGATTGTTTTTGTCTTCCATCTAACTCCTTCATAATGTCTAACTTTTCGCCTTTGAGATAAAATAGTCCATCAAGTAATTCGCCACTAGCATTGTCAAAGTTATCACATAAAATCTTTGACATATAGTTGCAAAGCCTTTGAATAAGTAAGGCATCAACTTTTCGTTCGCTTTCATTAACTTGCATATCGCCACCAATATTTTCAAGCTTGGTGTTGATTTGTTTTAAGATTTCTTTGATTTCGTCTAGGTTTAATCTTTGGTCGATTTTCTTGTCGCCCATAAGTTTTTCTGCTCCTAGAACAACACAATAACGAATAAACTCGGATTGGTCTTTAAATCCTTCACGAGTAAGGTCATAGGAACTTTGCAAGGTGTTTAAGTCATCTTGTGAGTAAATCCTTAATGTGTGTTGTGTTTTAATTTTTGTGTCTTGTTGTTTGTTGTTCATTTTTTTCTCCTAGTTTAAATTTTTGTTTTTGTGTTTGTTATTAAGTTGTAGTAGTGTAGTGTTATTTGATAAATACCTCCTTTTGTTAAAAATTTTCTTTACACAACAAAAAAAGAAATCTCGGTGGATTAGATTTCTTTTAAGTTTTTTCTATTCTGGTTAAAGGGGCAATGAGTTTTTTATCCCTCTATTATATATGGCAAATCGTAAGACAAAACAAAGAAAAAGTTGTGAGTTGTAGGGGTTTTGTAGTTGTTTATCTTTTTTTATTTTTTCTTCATTCTTTTCTTTATTTTTAATTTCTTTTCTTGCTTAACAAAGAAAGAATATATTAAATTGGGGGTTATTTAATATATATAGCAAGAACGTGCAATCGCTATTTTTTCTTTTGTTAGAGTATTGTTTTTCTTTGTTAGACAAAAAAGAACTACCTTGTTTGGTAGTTCTAAATCGCTATGTATTTAGTCCCTCTATATATAAGGACAATTTTTTAGTAAAAATTAAGGCAAAATTGAGTTTTTGTTAAAATTTTCTTTTAATTTTGCTTTTTTAATGCTTTTTCTTGTAGTTCTTCAATAAAATCTTCAACAATCTTCACAACTTGGAAGAAATTTCCCTTGAAGTTTTTTAAGTTCTCAAAATGAGCTTCAATTCCATAATCTGCAAAGATTTTGTTTGTTTGCTCAATCCATTTATCATCTAGGTTAGAGTAATCAATCTTTTGAGATAACTTTTGTTTAATATTCTTATCTGCACCTGTGCTAATGGTTTTCTTAATAATCTTTTTAACTTCTTGGATAAGGTCTAGCACATCATTTAGATTTATAATAAATTTGCCAGTTTTCCTAATTTCATCAAGACATTTGTTAAATGCAACTTTGCTTTCCCAATGCAACGTTCTTGCTTGTTTTGTTTTCTTAAATTCAGGGTCGTTACAAAGCATAATTCTATAATCTTCTTTAAGAACTTTCAATCTTTGACTAACGGCACTTGCAGAGATTCCAAGTTTTTCAGCAATTTCTATTTGTGGGATTTTCTGCATAAACATAAGCAAAATTTCTCTATCGTTGCCTTCAAAACGATAAAGTGCTCTATACATAACTTTTTTAGTTAATTCGTCATCAAGTTGCTTTTTCCAATCATCTTCTTGCAAACTATGTTTTGCAAGATAGTTGTCTAAATACTTTTGACTTTTATCTCCTTTGATTTGTGAAAAACTAACCTCGTGTCTGCGATAAGTTCTTTCTTTGTTTTCAGGGCTCACAAGAGAAGTGTCTTTTTTAGCATTTTTATCTTTTTTCTTTGCTTCTTTATATTCTTCGTCAATTCTCTTTTTTTGGTCTGCCCACCAATTTTTTGCTTGTTGCATTTCTTCAGGTGTTCCTTGCAATTTCATAAACAAAACTCCTTTCTATGTTTTTATTATAACATAAAGTTTTATAAAGTGTTGGGCTTTCGACAAAGTTTTTAGGTTGAAATGTGTAGAAATCCGTGTCTAGCTTTTTTAATTTTAAAATTTTCTCTAAAATGTTTGACAATTGAATAATTATTCAACTATACTATAATAAACAGTTAAATATATATTCAATTAAAAGGAGTAAAATTATGGGAAAAAATGAATTAGAATGTGATTGTAATATTATTCACGAAGATCACATAGAAAACGTAAAGAAAACTATGATGAATGAAGAAAGTTTGTTGTTGATAGCCGATTTTTATAAAGCGCTATCAGATAGCACAAGAATTAAAATTATAAACATTTTACAAGAAAATGAATTGTGTGTATGTGACATCGCGGTTTTACTTAATATGACAAAATCTGCAGTTTCTCATCAATTAAGATATTTAAGAGAAATGAATATTGTAAAGAATAAGAAAATTGGTAAAGAAGTTTTTTATTCACTTGCAGATGAACACGTAAAACAAATTTTAAGCATAAGTAGCAAACATTTAGGAGAGTGTCACAATGAAGATTAAGATAGAAGGATTAGATTGCCCTAACTGTGCCAAGACACTCGAAAATCATATAAATAAAATTGATGGAATACATAATGCTAAAATAAACTTTTTAAAATCATACATAGAATTTCAAAGTAATGATAACGAAAAAGCCATAAATGATATTATTGAAATAACAAAAAAGATAGAGCCAGAAGCTAAGATTATCACAAACAAAACTAAGGTTAAATTTAATAAAAAATGGTTATTAGAGCTTTTAATTCTGTCAATTGGAATTACAGTTGGAGTTTGTTGTTTTCTTATAAATTTGCCAACTTGGGCATATTGGATTTTGTTGATTGCTTCAGCTTTACTTTTAGGCTATAAAACCTTTTATAAGGCTATTCAATTAATTTTTAAGGGTGTTATAAATGAAAACTTGCTTATAACAATATCAGTTTTTGGCGCAATTGCTATTGGTGAACACACAGAAGGACTAATGGTTATTGCCCTATATTCAATAGGTAAAATATTGGAAAGCCTTGCTTTAAATAAATCAAAGAAATCAATTGAAGAACTTACTAATTTTAAACCTGAATATGCGACCTTATTAAAAGGTGAAGAAGAAATTAGAGTTATGCCAAGCGAAGTTAACATTAATGATATTATAATTGTTAAGCCCGGCGAAAGAGTATCGGTAGATGGTGTTGTTGTTGAAGGTAAGGCGTCACTAGATTTACAAAGTCTAACAGGCGAAAGTTTGCCAACCACAGTAGATGTTGATAATGAAATTTTATCTGGTGCAATAGTATTAGATGGAGTTTTAAAGATAAAAGCCACAAAGAAATATGAAGAAAGCACCGTAAATACAATTATTAACCTTATTGAAACTGCAACTGAGAAAAAATCAAAAACAGAAACTTTTGTATCAAAAATTATGAAATGGTATACATTAGGTGTAATTGCTCTGGCAGTGGGTGTTTGGGCTATAATTTGGGCTATTACAAAAAACTTTGATTTGGCACTTTACAGGGGTTTAATTTTCTTGGTTGTGTCTTGCCCTTGTGCCTTTGCAATTTCTGTTCCATTAAGCTATTTTTGTGGTTTGGGTAATGCTTCAAAAAATGGTATTTTAATTAAAGGCTCAAATTATTTGGACGCGTGTGCAAAACTTAATTTAATTGCTTTTGACAAGACCGGAACTTTAACAACAGGTAATTTTGAAATAACAAAAATTGAAAGTTTGACAAACAATTATACAGAAGAAGATATAATTTATCTTGCCAGCATTGGCGAACAATATTCATTACATCCACTTGCTATATCTATAACAAAAGCCAATACTAGAACACTAGAAAAAGCACAAGATGTTAAAGAAATTGCAGGTCAAGGCGTTTATTACACATATAAAGACAAATCATATTTTGTTGGTAAAAAAAGTAAGGACATTCACAAAACAGTTGTAGAATTGTTTGAAGATAACAAAAAAATTGGTCAAATAACATTAAAAGATAGTGTTAAACATAACTCTAAAAATGCTTGCGAAATGTTAAAACTATTAAACATAAAAAGTGTAATGCTTTCGGGAGATAATAAAGAAACAGTTGAAGAAGTCGCTAATGAAATTGGAATTGATGAAGCCTATTCTAAACTTTTACCACAAGATAAGTTTGAATGGATTAAGTTAAACAAGGATAATTACAAAATTGGTTACGTTGGAGATGGCTTAAATGATGCGCCTTCCTTAACCTTGGCAGATGTTGGTTTCAGTATGGGTCTTAAAGGAATTTCAGCAAGTATTGAAGCTTCAGATATTGTAATCGCTAATGATAATCCTGAAAAAATATCTCAATCTGTTAAAATATCAAAATTTACTAGAAAAATTGTTTGGGGAAACATTATTTTATCGGCAGTTGTTAAGATTACATTTTTAACTTTGGGAGCATTTGGCATTACAGGAATGTTAAGTGCTGTAATTGCAGATGTTGGCGTAACGCTAATAGCTATACTAAACAGTTTAAGAGCATTAACTTATAAAAATAGACCAAAAAAGAAGTGAGATTAGTATATCTCACTTTTTACATATCATTTTTTACACAACATTAACAGATTAGGATTCGCAATAGATAGTAAATACTATAAAGTTGTAATGCCACAATAAGCATTGAAAGCCAAGAAAACAAAGGCTCGACATTTACAATTATGTTATAAATAAAATCCTATTAGATTGATACTAATAGTATTTTTTAATATTCAATATAATCTTATTCTTTTGTTTAGCATAATCGTAAGCAAGTTTTGTGCCGGATTTAGGTTGGTAATAGCCAATACTTCGTTTAGAGTATTTACGCATTTCAGGTTTGTAGTTTTCATCATAGTAGAAAATACAATAATCACTATCGTTTATCATAGCTTGATTTCGTTCAACATAACTTGCTCTGCCAGATGTATATTTTGTTTTGTGTTCAACTTCTTCTTCAACACCAAGTAAGGTAACTTTTTCTTTTCTAAAATGACTATAAACATCTTCCCAGTGTGCTCGTTCACTCTCTAATGTGCAAGTTTCGCTCCTGCAAGTGTAGGCAATCCTTTTTATATTTGGATATTTTTCTTTAAGTTCAGTAACCACTAAATGACAAAGGTAGTCAAAATCACTACGACTGCCAAACAAAAAAGTTAACACATTGCGGTTAACAATCAAATCTTCAATAACTTCTTTTACTTTTTGTTTAAGTTCTTTGGTTATCTCAATTTTTCTATGTCCAAAGAACGAGCACTTAATGTCTGACAATGTTTTAAAACCTCCACTCAATGATTGATGTTCAATCATTATATGATTTTTACAATCATTTGTCAACCATACAGTGTCGGACATTGGGTAATATTTATAATCTTGGGGTCATTGTCTGCAAGGTTAGAAATTTCAATATTAGGTAAAATATAAGTATCAAAAATTGGAGTGTGAATTATGGAAAAGAAAATTGATTATGATGACATTATCCATAGAATTGGATATTTTAGAACAAAGGCAAATCTATCAGCAAGAGAAACAAGTTTAAGACTTGGTTATAGCGAACAATTTATGAAAAGAATAGAAAACAAGAGTGTTGAATTAAAAGTTAGCACATTGCTTGAATTTTTTGACATTGTAGATATTACACCACAAGATTTCTTTTATATGGGTGAACACTATAACAAAGAAGATAAGAATGTTTTAGATTTATATAACAATCTTTCACAAGACGGCAAACAAACAATATTAGACTTGATGAAGAAGTTGAAATAATAAAAAAATAGCATTAGGTTAATTCCTAGTGCTATTTTTGTCAGTAAACTTTGAAATTATATCTCCTAATATGATATAATAAAACAAGTTTTCTCCTATTTTAACAATATTTTTAGGAGAAAATCGCATAATTTATTCCTAAATGATTGACTTTTCTCCTATTTTAGTGTAATATTTAGGAGAAAAATAAAAGGAGTAGGACAATGAGAGTATTTAATTATAGAGAACTTAAAGATAAAAAGTGGGATAATGAAATTATCGGTTATGTTGCTCAAATCCACGAACACAAAGCAAAACAAGAAATGTTTTTAAAGCAAAAACCAGAAGAACTTGAAAAGTTAGTTGAGATTGCAAAAGTTCAAAGCACAGAAGCGTCTAACGAAATTGAAGGCATTAGAACAACAAGCACAAGATTAAAACAATTGTTAAGTGAAAAAACAACACCAAAGAATAGAGATGAAGAAGAAATTGCTGGATATAGAGATGTTTTGAATATAATTCACGAAAGCTATGAGTATATTCCAATTACTTCTAACTATATTTTGCAATTACACAAAACACTGTATAGTCATTCTGCAAAAGTTATTGGCGGGAACTATAAAAATGTTCAAAACTATATTAGTGCAACCGACAGCAATGGAAATACTTATACATTATTTACTCCACTTGCACCTTATGAAACTGCTCCTGCAATAGAGAACATTTGTGATGAGTTCAATAAGGCAATGGCAGAAAGTGAAGTTGACCCACTTATTTTAATTCCTATCTTCATTCACGATTTTCTTTGTATCCACCCATTTTTAGATGGAAATGGAAGAATGAGCCGACTTCTTACAACTCTGCTTCTTTATAGATGCGGTTATTTAGTTGGAAAATATATTTCACTTGAAGCAAAGATTTCTAAAAATAAAAACTTGTATTATGACGCATTAGAACAATCTCAACAAGATTGGCATAATGGAAATGATAACCCAGAAGCTTTTATTAAATATTTGCTTGGCACAATTATTTCTGCTTACAGAGATTTTGAAGAAAGAGTGGATATTGTATCAGACAATCTTCCTGCAATTGAAATTGTTAAGAAAGCAATTAGCACAATTATTGGCAAGTTTAATAAAACAAAAATTATTGAACTTTGTCCAACACTTGGGGTTAAATCTATTGAGAGTGCCTTGAAAAAGTTGGCAGACAATGATTTTATTGAAAAGCACGGGACAGGCAAAAGCACTTTCTATACAAGAAAAAATATCTAAAAGTAAAACAACACTAGGAGCAATCCTAGTGTTTTCTATTGTAAAGTTTTATATAGTTTTAGGCAGTTCAAAAGCGATTAAAATGCTATAAAATGGGATATTTGCTACAAATTGCTACACTAAAATTATTTTTCATTGTAGCAAATAAAAAAATAGCACTCTAAAAATGCTATAAATAAAGGGGTTTAAGGTATAGGGTAAAATATTTTTGATTTAGGGGAAGCCCCTGATAAGGTGGGGGTCGGTGGTTCGAGTCCACTCATTCCTACCAACAAATTTCACTCACTATGAGTGATTTTTTATTTAACTATATTTTAATTATTAGGGTGGACTCGACCCGCAAGGGGTTCGGTCTGTCGACCCGG
>JAFTMY010000006.1 GCA_017452165.1 Clostridia bacterium
AAAAGTGAATATGGCATTGCAATCAAGGTAAATTACTTAGGAAGAAGTTATTTCTCAATTGCTGTTGCTGAAAAGATAAAAGAGTATTATAAAACTAAGATACTTGATTATATAGTTTTTATGATTATTGATGATTATAAGTTTAATTATTATAAAGATAATTTACTTCTTTTAAAACAAAATATTGTTAGTCAATCTTTTTTAAAGGCAATTTCAATTTTTGATTCAGAAATGGACGGGGAATTTATAAAAGAGCAAATAGAACTTAGTGGTGAAATCTTAGTAGATAGTTTGTTTCATTTCAAACTTAGACCACTTCAAGAGAAATGGCAAAAGACAGCAAGTGTAATTAATCAAAATCAAATACTATGTAGCACAGAGTCAATGATTGAAGTTTTAAAGTATTTAACAAATTCATCTGAAAATTTTTTGATGACGGCTAATGTTTTTATAGAAAAAAAGCAAATCAAGTTTAAAAAGTATTCTAGTTATAAATATTTTAAAAAAGATTTTAATGGTTATTCAAACTTTTTAACTGAACTTGTTAGGCTTAATCCTTTAAAAATTAACTTAAAAACAACAAATGATGATTGTTTAAATGATAATATAGTTGAATTATTAAGTAGAATTTTTGCTGACAAGATTTATCTGATAAATTAGTTAATTTATATTGAAAAATTTTTCTTAGTATTAAAATTTGCACTATATATAATAATATTGACAAATAAAATTTTATGTATATAATAAAAATATGTTTTTAAAAATTTCAATGTTTTAATTTTATTTAGTTATTCATTAATATTTTTATAAAAATTAGGTGCAACAATTTTACCTTATGACCCTGCTAAGGCGTAAGGTTTTTTTATGTAAATACTACGGAGGAATTTATGAGGATTAAACTAGGGGAAGAAGAGCAATCGTTTGAATATGGTGCGACTGTTCAAGATATCTTAAAAGGTTTTTCAAATGAACACACTAAGGGTGCTGTTTGTTGTAAAATTAATAATAAACTTATAGATTTAAAAAAATCAATAAAAAGAAGTTGCACTATTGAAATTATTACTAAAAAAAGTCCTGAATATATTGATATTTTAAAACATTCTGCATCACATATTTTAGAACAGGCTGTAAAAACTGTATTTCCAACAGTAAAATGTTGGAGGGCTTCTGCTAATAAGATAGGATTTTATTGTGATTTTGATTTTAAATCACCAATTACGTTTGAAGATTTAAGTGTAATTGAAGATGAAATGGATAAAATTATCAAAGCACATTTTGAAATTACTAGAAAAGAAATGCATAGAGATGAAGCCATTGAAATTATGAAAGAAGCAAATGAACCTTTTAAAATTGAACTTATTGAAAGTTTTTCAGATAAGAAAAAAATTATACTTTATTCTCAAGGTGATTTTGTTGAAATTTGCAGTGGTCCTCATATTAAATCTACTGACCAAATAAAACATTTTAAACTTACTAGATTTACAGGTTCATATTTAAAAGATAATAAATTTGGTATTGATAAAAAATTACTTACTAGAATATATGGCGTAGTTTTTGAAAAAAAGAGTGAACTTGATGATTTTATGAAAGTTTATTTGGAAAAAAAGAAGAGATTTAGAAAAAATTTCATAAAATAGTTAATAAATTTATGAAAAAATATTGACACTTGATATTTTATATGATATCATTATAAATGTTATTTGAAGAGAAAGAACACTTTCCACCAAGCGAATGAAAGATTTTGCTTAGGTTAATATATTTTAAATATCAAACTTTATGTGTGCATTTTTCATGCAGTCGTAGTTTGTGCTTATAATATAGTGAGTGGATTTCTTTACGATAACCACTCACTTTTTTTAGTGAAATAAAATTTTTAGGAGAATTATGGCTGCAAAACCACAGGAAACACAAATTAATCAAAATATTCGTGATCCAGAAATTAGAGTTATTGGTTCTAATGGTGAACAACTCGGTATTATGAGCGCAAGAGACGCTAATGACCTTGCCGAAAAGGAAGGTCTTGACCTTGTTAAAATTTCGCCAAATGCTGTTCCACCAGTTTGTAAGATTATGAACTACGGAAAGTATTTGTTTGATAAGGCAAAGAGAGAAAAAGAACAACGCAAAAATCAAAAAATTGTGGAACTTAAGGAAGTTCAACTTTCTATGACTATCGAACAACACGATATTGATATTAAGGCTAAACATGCTACTAAGTTCTTACTTAATGGCGACAAAGTTAAAGTTTCAATTAGAATGAGCGGAAGACAACAAGCGTATAGCGATAGAGGTGTTGAAACCGAAAATGCTTTTGCTAAGAGTTTAGAAGAAATTTCAGTTATTGAAAAACCAGCAAAAGTTGAGGGTAGAAATATCATTATGATTCTTGCCCCAAAAAATGCAAAGAAATAATTTTTAATGCCAAAATTTTTCAGAATAAAAGGTTACAGGAGGAAATTTATTATGCCAAAACAAAAAAGTAAAAGTGCTGCAAAGAAAAGATTTATTGTTCTTGCAGGTGGCAAAGTTAAGAGAGGTCATCAAAATAAGAGACACTTACTCTCAACAAAAGAAACAGGAAGAAAGAGAAAATTACGTCAAGGTGCTTATGTTACTGGTAAGCAAATTAAAACAGTTAAGACCCTTGTAGGAAATCAAGGCTAATAGGAGGAGAAAATTATGAGAATTAAGAGAAGTGTTAATGCACATAAGAAACGTGTTAAAGTTTTGAAGGCTGCAAAAGGTTATTATGGTTCAAAGAGTAAACTCTACAGAGTTGCTATGCAAGCAGTTATGAAGAGTGGAAACTATGCTTACATCGCTAGAAGACAAAAGAAAAGAAATTTCAGACAATTATGGAATATTAGAATCAATGCTGAAGCAAGAAATAATGGTATTTCTTACAGCAAATTAATCCATGGTTTAAAACTTGCTAATATTGACTTAAATAGAAAAGTTCTTGCTGAACTTGCTGTTTCAGACAAAAATGCATTTGCTCAAATTTGTGCTCAAGCAAAAACTGCACTTAGCAAATAATTAAAATAAAAAACTTAACTCAAAAAGGAGATTTGCTTTTTGAGTTAAGTTTTTTTTATTTTATAATTAAATAATTTGATTAAATCATAAATTTTATGTTAATATTAAATTGGTTAATTATGAAATAATAATTTAATTTTATAATTTGTTAGGAGTTTTTATGATTGGTGATATTATTACTAGCATAGATAATGCAATGATAAAAGAGGCTAGAAGTTTAAATGATAAAAAATTTAGAAGATATTATGGGAAGTTTTTAATTGATGGAGAGAAACTTGTAAACGAAGCAGTTTGTGGAGCGATTGAAATTGATAAAATTTTTGTTGATGCTACAAAAATGTCAAATTTTGATTACATCTTAAGAAACTTTGAGGGCAGGGTTGTTCCTGTTACTGAAAAAGTTATTGCAAGTATTTCTGAAAATGTTACACCACAAGGAATTATTGCAGAAGTTATTATGCCTGAAACTATTGAGTTTAATCCTGAAAAAAATGAACCATTTTTGATTCTTGATAGACTCCAAGATCCTGGAAATTTAGGAACTATTATTAGAACTGCTGCTGCAACTGGATATAATACAATAGTTTTAATTGATACTGTTGATGCTTATTCTCCTAAGGTTATTAGAAGTTCAAGTGGTGGAATACTTTATCTTGATATTTATAGAATGACTGAAGAAGAGATTGTTTCATATTGCTTAAAAAATATTGTTGATATGCTTTTTGCAGATATGGGCGGTGTTAATATTTTTAATGCTGATGTTCATAATCAAAACTATGCTTTAGTTATTGGAAATGAGGGAAGAGGGGTAAGTGATACATTTAAAGAGCGTGGTAGAAGAATATCTCTCCCAATGAAAAGTCAAATGGAATCATTAAATGCTGCAGTTTCAGCAAGTGTCCTTATGTATGTTTTAAAAGGTGATAAAATTTAATATTATTTAATATTATTTAATTGAACATTTAATAAAATTTAAAAGATAATTTATATTTTTTATAAAACTTGAAATTTTTATTGATTATTTTTTATTGTTATATTATAATATGTTAGTAAATTGAAATTTTAGGAGGATTTTTTATGAGTGGACACTCAAAATGGCATAATATTCAAGCAACAAAAAGTAAGGCAGATGCAGCAAGAGGTAAAATATTTACAAAGATAGGTCGTGAGATCGCAGTTGCTGTTAAGATGGGTGGTCCTGATCCTAACATAAATAGTAGACTTTATGATGTTATCTCTAAGGCTAAACAAAATAATATGCCTAATGATAATATTCAAAGATCAATTAAAAAGGCTATGGGTGGTGAAGAAGGTGGAAACTTTGATTCAATCACTTATGAAGGATATGGTATTCGTGGTGTAGCGTTTATTGTTGAATGTTTAACAGATAATAGAAACAGAACTGCTGCTGATGTTAGACACCTTTTTGATAAATTTAAGGGAAGTTTAGGAACATCTGGTAGTGTAACTTATATGTTCGATCACCAAGGCGTTATTGTTATTCCTAGAAATGAAGAAAGCAATGAAGATGGTATTATGATGATTGCTCTTGAAAATGGTGCTGATGATGTTATTACGGAAGACAACGTGTTTGAAGTTATTTGTAAACCTGAAAATCTTCATAGACTTAGAATGGGTCTTGAAGAATTTGGTAATGATATTTTATCTAGTGAAGTTGAATATGTTCCACAAAATGTTGTTGACCTTGATAAAGAATCAGCAATGTCAATTAATAAACTTATCGTTGCTCTTGAAGATTTAGACGATGTTCAAAATGTTTATACAAATGCTGATCTTTCAGTTTTAGACGAAGAAAATAATTAATTATAAAAATAAAACCACTTTGAGATAGTTTAAAAGTGGTTTTTTACTTGCATTTTAATATTTAAATTGACAATAAATAGATTTTAAGTTAAATTATATAATATGATTATTTTAGGAATTGACCCTGGCTATGCAATAGTAGGGTATGGTATAATTGAAAAAAATGATTTAGGGCAGGTTAGAGTTGTTGACTATGGTGCAATTAACACTCCAAAAGAAATGAGTTTTCCTAATCGTCTCGTTATGATTCAAGATGGTATTAATGCACTTATTTCAAGATTTAAACCTGATGCAGTTGCGATAGAAGAACTTTTTTTTAATCAAAATATAACAACAGGTATTGCTGTTGCTGAAGCAAGAGGGGTAATACTATGCACTGCAACAAAAGGTGTAAAAAAAGTATTTGAGTTTACTCCGATGCAGATAAAACAGTCTATTACAGGATTTGGAAAGGCTGATAAAAAACAAGTTCAGTATATGACTAAAACAATTCTTGGACTAAAAAGCACTCCTAAACCTGATGATGCTGCTGACGCACTTGCTGTTGCACTTTGTCTTGCTCAAACAAATACAATGCTGATTAACTCAGATGTTCAAATTTTTACAAATAACAATTTGAAAAAAATGGATTTAAAAGAAAATTTAAAAAGGAAACTTAAATAATGATTTATTCTTTAACCGGAAAAATTACAATGATTGATGAAAATACACTTTTAGTAGACACTGGAGCAGTTGGGTATGAAGTTACTTGCTCAACTCATACAGTATTTTCTCTTTCACAAATTCAAGAAAAGCAAACAATATTAACTTATCTTCAAGTTAGAGAAGATGCAATGTGCCTTTATGGTTTTAAAGATAAGAGAGAAAAACATATATTTAATGAACTTACTTTAGTTACTGGTATTGGCCCAAAAATGGCTATAACAATTCTCTCAGGTCTTCCTATTGATGAAATTATTAAAGCAATTGTTTCGTCAGATATAAAGACTCTTTCTAGTATAAAAGGTCTTGGAAAAAAGACTGCTGAAAGAATTGTGCTTGAACTTAATAATAAACTTGGTGGGGAAGATGGAATAGAGAGTATCTTGTCAAATAGTGAACCAACACCAAAGATTCAACAAACAAAACTTTGTAAAGAAATCGAAGAGGCAACAGAGGTTTTAGTATCTATGGGTATATTTAAACTTCAAGCATCTGAAATTGCTAAAAAGAACTATGCTAAGGGTATGACAGGTGAGGAACTTGTTGTTAAATGTTTAAAGAATTTAAAATAAAGTTGATTAAAGATAAAAATTAGGAAAGGTTATGGAAAATTACGAAGAAAATGAATTTAGTAGTTATTTTCAAAGTTCAATGAGTGAAAGTGATGATGACGAAAGATTTGTATCAGCATCAAAAAAACTTAGTGATGATGCTATTGAAAATGTGCTTAGACCAAAGGCGATGAACGACTATATTGGTCAAAGTAAGGTAAAAGAAAATTTACTGGTTTATATTACTGCAGCAAAAAAACGTGGCGAAGCGCTTGACCATGTCCTTTTGTATGGACCTCCTGGTCTTGGTAAAACCACTCTTGCATCAATTATTGCTAACGAAATGGGTGCAAACTTTAAGCAAACAACAGGACCTGCTATTGAAAAACCTAGCGACCTTGCTTCAATTCTTACAAATCTTAATGAAAATGATGTTCTTTTTATTGATGAAATTCATAGACTTAATCACAGCGTTGAAGAAATTTTATATCCTGCAATGGAAGACCATGCACTTGATTTTATTATTGGTAAAGGACCTTCTGCTAGGTCAATGAGAATAAATCTTCCTAACTTTACCCTTGTTGGTGCGACAACAAAGGCTGGTATGATAACAGGACCTCTTCGTGATAGGTTTGGTGTCATTTGTAAACTTGAACTTTATTCGCCTGAAGAACTTAAAGAGATTGTTCTTAGGTCGTCAAAAATTTTAGAGCGTGAAATTGATGATGAATCCGCTAAACTTATTAGTTCAAGATGTCGTGGAACACCTAGAATTGCTAATAGAATACTTAAAAGAGTTCGTGATTTTGCAGATGTGTTTAATGATGGAATTATCACTGCTAAAATTACAAATCATGCCCTTGAAAAAATGGATATTGATAACATTGGGCTTGATGGAGTAGATAGAAAGATGCTTAAGGTTATGATTGAAAATTTTAAAGGAAAACCTGTTGGACTTGATACACTTGGTGCTTTTACTGGTGAAGAACCAGACACTATTGAAGATGTCTATGAACCTTATCTTATGCAAATTGGTTTTATTTCAAGAACTCCAAGAGGAAGAATTCCTCTTGCACCTGCTTATAAGCATTTAGGATATAATATTGAAGAAACAATAAATTAGGAGAATTATGGAACTTAAAACTAGTGATTTTTACTATGATTTACCAGAAGAACTTATCGCTCAAACACCTGCTAGTCCTAGGGATTCAGCAAGAATGCTTGTTTACACAAAAGAAGAAGACAAGGTAGAGCATAAAATTTTTAGAGATATATTAGATTATTTGACAGAAAATGATGTATTAGTTATTAACAATACAAGAGTTATTCCTGCAAGACTTTTTGCTAGTAAGGTTACAGGTGCAAGACTTGAAGTATTTTTACTTAAAAGATTAAACTTAACAGATTATGAGGTTTTAATGCGTCCTGCTAAAAAAGCAAAAGTCGGAACAAAACTTATTTTTTCAGATAATCTAACTTGCGAGGTAATTGCAAATCAAGAGGAGATTGGTGGTAGGGTAATTAGATTTGAAGTTAAAGAGGGAACTTTAGAAGAAGAACTTGACAGAATTGGAAATATTCCACTCCCACCTTATATTCATGAAAAGTTAGATGATAGTGAAGAATATCAAACAGTATACTCGAAAATTAGAGGTTCAAGTGCTGCTCCAACAGCAGGTCTTCACTTTACCCCTGAACTTCTTGATAAAATAAGAGAAAAGGGTGTGCAAATTGAAGAGGTAACTCTTCAGGTTGGTCTTGGGACTTTTAGACCTGTAAGTGAAGAAAATGCACTTAACCACAAAATGCACAGCGAGGAAATTGAAATTTCAAGCGATGTTGCTGAAAGACTTAACAAAGCAAAGGCTAGTGGTAAGAGAATTATTGCAGTTGGAACAACATCTGTTAGAACTCTTGAGTCTGCATCTAGTGAGGAAGGGGTGCTTTCACCAGTTAAAAAGGAAACTGATATTTTTATTTATCCTGGTGTAAAACTTAAATTTGTTGACGCACTTATTACTAATTTTCACTTACCTGAAAGCACTCTTATTATGCTTGTATCTGCATTTATCGGAAGAGAAAAAACTATAGATATTTATAACGAAGCAGTTAAAGAAAAATATAGATTCTTTAGTTTTGGCGATTGTTGTTTCTTTTGCTAAAAACAAAGATTAAAGAATAAAATAAAAAATAAAGGAAAAATTATGGAAAATAAAAACTTTTCATTTGAAGAAAAACTTAAATCTTCAAATACTTATGGAAGAATTGGTGTTCTTCACACTCCACACGGAGATATTGAAACACCTGTTTTCATGCCTGTTGGAACTAGAGCAACAGTAAAGGCTGTTGAACCAAGAGAACTTGAAGAAATTAATGCACAAATTATTTTATCTAATACTTATCATTGTTATCTTAGACCAGGTGCTGACCTTGTTGAAAAGGCTGGTGGTCTTCATAAATTTATGAACTGGAAAAGACCTATTTTAACAGATTCAGGTGGTTTTCAAGTTTTCTCGCTTTCAAAACTTAATAAAATCACTGAAGATGGTGTTGAATTTAAGTCTCATTTAGATGGAAGTTCTCACTTCTTTACACCAGAGAAGTCTATGGAAATTCAAAACAAACTTGGCAGTGATATTATTATGGCTTTTGATGAATGTTCAACCTATGGTGTTGACCATAAATATGCAAGAGAAGCATTAGAGAGAACTGAAAGATGGCTTGATAGATGTATTGCTTATCATAAAAATGATAAACAACTTCTTTTTCCAATTGTTCAAGGAAACTTTTATAAAGATTTAAGACTTAAAGCACTTGAAAATGTTAAAGAGAAGGCGACAGTTGGTTTTTCGATTGGTGGACTTTCAGTTGGTGAACCAAAAGATAAAATGTATGAAATGCTTGATGTTCTTGCTCCAAATTATCCAAGTGATAAGGTTAGATATTTAATGGGTGTTGGTAGTCCTGACTGTTTAATAGAAGGTGTAATTCGTGGTATTGATATGTTTGACTGCGTTCTTCCAACTAGAAATGCTAGAAATGGATCAGCACTTACAAGTAAAGGTAAAGTTGTAGTTAAAAATGGTTGTTATAAAGAAGACTTTACAACCCTTGATGATGAATGTGACTGCTATTGCTGTAAGAACTTTACAAAAGCATATTTAAGACACTTATTTAATGTTGATGAAATTTTAGGTGCACAACTTTTATCTATTCACAATATTAGATATTTAACTCATCTTATGGAACAAATTAAACAAGCAATTAGAGAAGATAGACTTCTTGAATTTAGAGAAGAGTATTTAAAAAAGACAAATTATAAATAATTTTTTAAATTTTTAAAAATTTATTAAATTCTAACATATTTGAAACACTAACATGTTTGAAATATGATTGAAATGATTATCAGTTATTGGAAAATAATTCTTCGAACTGCTTTCCTCTAACTTGCGATATTGTAATTTATGACAATTTATACTTAAAGTTTTTCTTATCTAATAAAAAATGTGTTGCAAGAAATTAATATTTTTGCTAAACTATAATATATTTATAAAGGAGAATATTATGATTAATTTTTTATGTGAAGCGGCAAGTGGTGGCAATGCAGTTTCAAAAGGTGTTATGACAGGTCTTTTAATTGTTGTCTTACTTGGTATGCTTATTATGCCTTATTTTAGTCAAAAGAAAAAAAGCAGAGAATATGAAGAAATGATTAATTCTTTAAAATCAGGTGATTTAGTTAAAACTGCTGGTGGTATTATTGGCAGAATTAATAAAATTATTGACAAAGGTGAAATTAAAACTGTTGTGCTTGAAACAGGTTCAAAAACTGAAAAATCTTATATTGAATTTGATATGAATATGATTTATTGTGTTTTAAAATCAACTAAGGTTGAAAATACTGAAACAGAAGAAGATTTAGAAGATGAAACTGTTGAAAGTGATGAATCAGTTGAAACTGAAGAGTCAACAGAAACTTTAAATGAAACTGCTGAAACAACTGAAGAAACTACTGAAGTTATTGAAGAACCAGTAAGTGAAAAAGTTGAAGAGTTAGTTGATGAAGAAGTTAAGACTGAAGAGTATAAGAAACCAACTCCTAAAGTTAAAGTTTCTACAAATAAAAAATCAAATGGAAAAAATCATTCAAAAAAGAAATAATTATATAAAGACTTATTACGCTTATGTAATAAGTTTTTTATTTACATAATAATTAATTTTGTAACAAAATATTTATTGTTATGTATGATTATAGTTAAAAAATGTTGTAATAAGTTTTTATTTATAGAATATATTTTTACTAGAGGTAAAAAGTATGTCTACATCTAGTAAAACAAAAAATTTATCAAATGAAAATGTTATTTTTGATTTTTTAAAGGGGATTATAATTTCTATAATTATAAGTTTAGGTTTGATTGTTTTATTTGCACTTAGTTTAAAATGGTTAGACCTTGCAGAAAAATTAATAGTTCCTATAACTTTTGCAATAAAATATATAAGTGTGATTGTTGGAAGTTTATTTGCAGTAAAAGGAGAAAGTAAAGGTCTTTTAAAAGGGGCTTTATTTGGATTAATTTATTCGCTTAGTTCATTTCTTATTTTTTCAATTTTGGCTAAAACATTTATATTTGATTTAACATCGCTTCTTGATTTAGTTTCATCAATCTTGCTTGGTGCTTTAATTGGAATTATAAAAGTAAATAGGACAAATTAATATAATTAAATATTTAAAAAATTGAAAATAATTAACCAAAAATCGCTAAAATTAGCGATTTTTTTTATAAAATCACATTAAATTTGTTTATTTAATAATTTTTTGTAAAAAATTTTGAATAATAGGTTGACCTAATCGTTACTTTTGGGGTATAATGTGTTGGAATTTATATCGAGGGATTTAATAAAATGAAAAAATTTAGTAAAAATATGACAATCACTATGTCAGTTATTATTTGTTTATTTTTAGTTGTAGGATTCATTTTTAGTTTTGTTCCAATGACTTTTGGTTCAAAAACTTATACTTCATTGTTCAGGGCTATCAATGTTTCTTCAGATGTTATGGGTGGTATGTATGGTGAATATGATATTACTACAGAAGACCCAACTCAAAAGAATATTTCTAACTCTATGAAGAGAATTAAAGAAGTTTTTGAAAATGATGGATACAAAAATGTTAATGTGTATTCAATTGGAAATTCTAAAATAAGAGTAGAAGTTAGTTATCCAAAGGGCAAAAAGACTTATTCAGAAGTATATTCAGACCTTTCAGCAGTATCTGCTGGAAAATTTTTGCTTAGTTCAGCAAACTCAACAACAGCGGCAGATGCTGTTGTTGTTGATGGCGCAAAGCATGTTGCTGAAATTAAGGTGTTTACAAATAATGGTGTAAACTATATGTCTATTATGTTCAATAAAGAAGGTCAAAAACAATACGAAGCACTTTGTAAAAAGACAACTTCAATTTATATGCACCTTGGAACATATAACCAATCTATTACTGCTGATAATGTAACAGACTATACAGCATTTACTCTTTCAGATAAAGATTATGATAATATGGTTGCTCTTCAAAAGAGAATCACAATTGGTTGTATGGATGTAGAAGTTAATGCTAGCACTGCAGTTATCAATACTATGTCTGCTGGTCTTACAGTAGGAAACGGTGCTTCTTCTCCAGAAGAAAAAGGTTTCTCATTTAGCACTACTTTAATTATTTTAATAAGTGTATGTGCTGCTATTGTAGTTGTAGGTATTGCTTTATTTGCTATTAGATTTGGTCTTTTCGCAGTTGTTGTTGCTATATCATTATTATTTAACATTTATTTAGCACTTATTGCACTTTGCTTAGTTCCATCAGTTGAAATTGGATTTGCTTCAATCTTTAGCATTATGGTAGGTATTTCAGTAATATATACTTATGTTTATATCTTTGCTAGTAAAGTTAAATCAGAATATGCTTTAGGAAAATCATTTAGTGCTTCACTTGAATCAGCAACAAAAAAGACATTTGCTAACTCATTAATTGGAAATATTGTTTTATTTATTTCCGCTTTAATTGTATTTGCATTTTCATTTGGTGAAATTACCAGTGCTGCTATTGTATTTGCAATTTGTGCATTTTTAAGTATTGTTACAAATTTTGGTATTATTCCTTTACTTGTAAAAATTGGTATATCTTATGATAAAATTGGACAAAATTTATTTATGCTTAAAAAGAGAAATATAGGTTTTGGCTTAAGCGAAAATTCAAATAAGGAGGAAAATGTATAATATGGCATTAAAAATTAAAAAATATCCACTCTTAATTTCAACAATTGTTTCATGTGTTATTATTATTGCGTCTTTATTTGTTTTAGGTTTTAAAGGTATGAATCTTGGTGTTTCACTTGGTGGTGGAACTCAAATTGAAGTTACAATGAACGATGGTATTTTAACATCAACATATACAAACAAAATTGATGATGTTCTTGATAAATATGGTCTCAACATTGATACAAATTTTGTAGAAGATAAATATAATGCGTCTGAAAAAGATGGCGAATTTACTAGAAAGAATTTAGTTATTCAAGTTGCAAAAGAACTTGATGAAACAACATCTTCAAATGTAAAAAATGATATTGTTAAGACTCTTGGAGTAAAAGAAGATGCAGTTGAACTTGGTAATATTAAAAGTTCAGTTCTCTCTAAAAGTGTTTTACTTTTAGCAGGTGCATTTGGAATTTTAGCAGTTGCATTCTTCTTATTTGGTTTTATTAGATATGATGTTTTTGCAGGTATTTCATTTGTTCTTGCATTCTTACATAACATTATCTTATATCTTTCAATTGTTATTATCACAAGAATCCAATTAACTCTTTCTGCAATTTCTGCTATGATGTTCTTAACTTTAGTTATGACAATTGTTCTTGTTAGTATTTATGAAAGATATAGAGAAGTTTCTAAGGAACAAGATGCTGCAAAATTATCAATTTCTGAAAATATGATAAATAGTGAAAAAGAAATTATTAAACCATTTTCTATTATTGCTGTTGCAATCTTAGTATTTACTCTTTCGCTTTTATTCCTTCCAGTTTCAAGAATTGTTATCATTGCTGTTAATATGCTTATTGCATTTGTTGTAACACTTTATACATCACTCTTAATTGGACCATCATCATATGTTGCTCTTCTTGATATTCGTGAAATGAATAGAAAAGCTATTCTTAGTAGAAATGATACTGTTAATAAATCTATTAAGAAAAAGATTAAGAAAAATAATAAAAAAAGTAAATAGTTTTAAATAAAATTATTATAAGGGGGAATTTTAAAACAATTTAAAATGTTTTAAATTCCCCCTTTTTTATATAAAAAATTATTTATTATTGCATTTTATTTTCTATTGTGCTAAAATTTTTATAAGTGAGTAAATTATGAAATTAAAAGATGAAAGAATTATAAAATTTTTAAATAAAAGAATCAGTGATTATAATTTAGATAAGGAAAAATTTTTAAATCCTAGTATCACTGACCTTCGTGATGCAAAAAAAATGTTCAATATGGACAAAGCGGTTGCAAAGGTTAAAGATGCTATTATAAGTAAAAAGAAAATTCTTATTTACGGTGATTATGATGCTGATGGAATTTGCTCTTCAACAATACTTTATTTGTTTTTAAAATCTAAAGGTGCTATTGTTGATACATTTATTCCAAATAGATTTGAACATGGATATGGATTTTCAGATAATGCAATTGAAGAAATTGAAATGACATATAATCCTGACCTTATTATTACTGTTGACCTTGGTATTACTGCTGTTGAAGAAGTAGAAATTTTAAAGCAAGAGGGAATTGATGTGATTATTACAGATCATCACATTCCTCTTAATGAAATCCCTGACTGTGTAGTTATTGACCCAAAACTTGACCCAAATGGAACTTATGGATTTGATGCTCTTTGTGGTGCAGGTGTTGTTTTAAAACTTGTTGAGGCTTTATCTAGTAGAAGTGAAGCAATGAAGTATGTTGATATTTGTGCTATTGCAACTGTTGGTGATATTGTTCCTCTAATTGATGAAAATAGAATTATTGCAAAATTTGGCTTAGAAAAAATTAATAAGGGTGATACACTTCCAAGTATAAAACTCTTAAAGAAAAAATTAAAAATTGAAGAGTGTCTCTCATCAGATATAAGTTTTAAAATAGTTCCAAGACTTAATGCTTGTGGTAGAATGGATACTGCTCTTAAAGTTTTTGATTTTATGATAGAGACTGACCCTAATTTATTAGAAGAAAAATATGCTGAAATGGAAAAAGATAATATAACTAGACTTTCGGCTATTGAAAAAGGTATAAATATTATCGATAAGTGTTTAGAAAATTATAATCGAAATGAACCATCTGTTTTAGTTTGTGGAGATTTTCATGAAGGTGTTATTGGAATTTTAGCATCAAGAACTTGTCATGATTTTAATAAACCGGCAATTATTTTTACAAAAGATGAAAATGGTAATTTAAAGGGCAGTGGAAGAAGTATTTTAGGTGTTGACATTCATACAATTATTGGCTCAATGATTGATATATTAGAGAGTTTTGGTGGTCATAAGATGGCTTGTGGTCTTGAAATTGAACCAACAAGATTTGATGAATTTAAAAAGAGATTTAATGAAAAAGTTTTAGAAGTCGTTTCAGAAGATGATTTTATTATAAAAGACGAAATGTATGATTTTGAAATAACTGATGAAGATTTTAATCAAAATTTTTATAAAGAATTATCAATGCTTGAACCATTTGGTTGCGACAATGAGAAACCTATTATTGCTATTAAGCAAGATAAAATGCTAGTTGAACCTATTAATGATAAGGCATTTAAGCATTATAAATTTTACACTAAACAAAATAATATGATACTAGCGTTTAGTTCTTATGAAAATACAAATATTTGTAAAACAAAAAGTGAAAAACTTGTGCTTTTGGATTTAGGAATAACAACCTATAAAAATAAGAAATGTTTAAATGTTATATCTCGTGATGTAAAGATTTTAAAGGCTAATTTAGAGGGGTTTGAAGAACAAGATTTTATTTCAGCACTTTATAATAAGTATTATTCAATTTTCGATTTTAATAATTATGATAGATATCATTTAGTAGATAATATTTGCGATGTTGTTAAGCAAAAATTTAGTGAAAATATTTATGGAACAATGGTTATTGCTACCTCAAATGATGATTTAAAACTTCTTGAGAAGAGTGGTATTGATGTTCAAAAATATCTTTCTAGCAAAGTTATGAAAAATGGTCAAAATGTAATCGTGGCAAATCCTAGACAAATTTATAATTTAAAAGATGTATTTGGGTATAAAAATGTTGTATTTATGCATAAATATTTTAATGAAGAGCATTTATTCTATACCCAAAAAACAGATGTTTATGAATCAAAAACACTTACAAGGTATCCTATTAAATTATTAAAAGATAGAGATGTTTTTGTAAGGGTTTATAAATTAATTTGTTCTTTAAATAGTATAAAGGCAAACGATGTTTTAGAAATTGCTGAAAAATTTGCATTAAAAGATAGAAACTTAAGCATAAGTCAAATAATGTTTTGTCTTATTGTATTTATGGAACTTAATTTTGTTGAGTTTGATGAAAAAAACAATTGTATTACTATACTTAATGCAAAAAAGATGGAATTAAATAATTCTAAATTTTTCAATCAGGTAGGTGAAACTTATGACGGAGATGGAACAAGAGTTTATTAATATTGTAAAATTAAACTATCCAATGCATGCTGATAAAATAATTGAGGCTTATAAGTTTGCTGATAAGGCACATGAGGGAATAGTTAGAAAAAGTGGTGAACCTTATATAGTTCATCCTCTTGCTGTTGCAAAAATTTTAATCAAAAACAATTTAGACTATCTTACAATTATTGCAGGACTTTTGCATGATGTTGTTGAAGATACTAACGTTTCCCTTGAAGATGTAAATGATAAGTTTGGAATTACTGCTGCAAAACTTGTTGATGGTGTAACTAAAATTGATAATTTAACACTTGAAAAAGAAAATTTAACAGAGGCAGATAGTATAAAACGACTTTTAGTTGCAATGGGTAATGATGTTAGGGTTATTTTCATAAAACTTGCTGATAGACTTCATAATATGAGAACCATTGAGTTTTTACCTAGAGAAAAACAAATAAAAATGGCAAGTGAAACACTTGAACTTTTTATTCCTATTGCAGAGAGAATTGGTATAAGAAAAATTCGCTCTGAACTTCAAGAATTGACTTTCAAGTGTCTTCATCCTGAGGAGTATAATAAAATAAAAATAGGTTTTGAGAAAAAACTTGAAGAAGAAAAAGTTAAGATGGGCGGACTTCAAACTGAACTTGAAGAACTGCTTGCAAAAGAAAATATTAAAAGCACTGTTTTTGGTTGGCCTGAAAGATTTTATTCTATCTACAAAAAGATGCAAACTAAGGGTATGGGTAAGGTTTTTGGACTTATTTTAATAAAAGTTATAGTTAACACTGAACTTGATTGTTATAAAGTTTTAGGGTTGCTTCATAAAAAATACGACCATATTCCTAGTCAAATAAAAGACTTTATTGCTATGAAAAAACCAAATGGTTATCAATCTCTTCATACAGTTTTAATGACTAAAGATGGCGAACTTATGTTTAAAGTTATGATTAGAACTAAAGAAATGGATAAGATTTGTGAGTATGGTATTGCTTCGCTTTGGCCAAAAAAAGACTCAGATGTAGATTTCTTTGAAAAATTTGAAAGATATAATGTATTTAAAAAGATAGTTCTTAGTGAAAAAGATGAAATTTATAATACTGATGCTTTTATTGATGCTATAAAAATTGACCTTTCCTCAAAAACTACTTGGATATTTAATTCAGATTTTAAGCCATATTGTTTAAAATCTGATAAACCAACAGCAATAGATTTTGCTTATGCACTTGGGACAAGTATCGGTCACAATGCACAAAGTGCTATAATTAACGGTAAAAAAGCATCAATAGGAACTGAACTTTCTTCGGGAGATGTTGTTGAAATTATTTGTTCAGAAGAGAAAAAGAGTCCTAGTAGAAACTGGCTTTTAGCAGTTAGAACATCTGAGGCGAGAAAAAAGATTAGAGAATATTTTTCTGCTCATACAACCCAAGAATTTATTGACCTTGGAAGAGAAGAACTTAGAGAAGAACTTAATAAAAATAATTATACATTAGGTGATTTGCTTGCACATTTTGGGGAATTGAAAAAAGAATTTGATTTTTCAAATATTGATGATATGTTTGCAAGTCTTGGATATAAAAGTATTACAAAAAATCAACTTTTAAAACATTTGATAATCAATAATGGACATAAAAAACTAAGCGATGATTTTCCAGTCGAAATTGAGGGGGCAACAGGATTTTTTAATATTAATTTTCCTAAGTGTTGTTCTGCAATTCCAGGAGATGAAATTGTTGGTGTAATGTCAAGAAATGGTATTTCAATTCATAACACAAACTGTGTGAATCTTAAAAAAGTAAAAAATATAATAAAACTTAAGGCAAACTGGAAAGATAATACTGAGCAAAAATTTAATGTAAATTTAAAATTTATTGCTAAAAATAAGTTTGGATTTGCTGCAAAATTATTTAATTTAATTTCATCTGAAAATATTGATATGTCAAAAATTGAAGCAAAAAAATCTAATGAGGCTGACTGTGAATTTAAGTTGAATTTTTCAATAGGTAATATTATTGAACTTGAAAGGCTTATAAATAATATAAAATCACTTGAAGAAATTAAGAGTGTAACAAGAGCATTTGAGTAATAAAAATGTATAAATTTAATATTAATTGCTAATAATTTACAATGAAATATGTAATTTATTAAAAATAAATATAAAAAACACTTTACATTTGAATTAAAATAATATATACTATTGTCGTACCGTTTGAGAGTATTAAATTTATTTTCCGGTTTAATATTCAAAAACTGGCAAATTTTAATTGGAGGAAAATAATGGATAAAATTAGAAAGCAAGAAATAATCAAAGAATTTGCTCAATCTGAAAATGATACTGGTTCTCCTTACGTTCAAATCGCTTTACTTACAGAAAGAATCAATAACTTAACAGAATATTTAAAATCTAATAAGCAAGATTTCCATTCACGCCGTGGTCTTATGCAACTTGTTGGTCGTAGAAAAGGTCTTCTTGAATACTTAAAAAAGATTGATATTGAAGCATATAGAAATTTGATTGCTAGACTTGGTATTAGAAAATAATTATATAAAAAAGGGAGTGGTTTTTTTACCATTCCGTTTTTTTGTTATAAAAAGAAGAATTTTAAGGAGTATTTATGTTTGGTGTAGAAAAAAATTATAAATTAACACTTGCTGGTAAAGATATTGAAATTAAAACTGGTAAGTATTGTGGTCAAGCAAATGGAACTTGTCAAGTTAAATGTGGCGACACAATTGTTATGGTTAATGTAACAATGAGTGAAAAGGCTAGAGAAGGTGCTGACTTCTTCCCACTTTGCGTTGATTTTGAAGAAAAAATGTATTCAATAGGAAAATTCCCAGGTGGATTTAAAAAGAGAGAAGGTAGAGCTAGTGACCAAGCAATCCTTTACTCAAGACTTATTGATAGACCTATTAGACCTTTATTCCCAAAAGGATTCTATAATGATGTTGCAGTTGTTGCAACAGCACTTTCAGTTGACCCTGATTATCCACCAGAAATTTTAGCAATGATTGGCTCATCTGTTGCTCTTTCAGTTTCTGATATTCCATTTGCTGGACCAACAGGTTCAGTTGTAGTTGGTTGTATTGATGATGAATTTGTTATTAACCCAACACAAGAAGAATGTGAAAAAAGCACAATGCACGTTGTAGTTTCTGGAACTAAAGAAGCAATTTTAATGGTTGAAGCAGGTGCAAAAGAAGTTTCTGAAGAACAAATGACAAATGCAATTTTATATGCCCATGGTTTTATTAAGGAAATTGTTGCATTTATCGAAGATATTGCTAAAGATACAGGAAAAGAAAAGAAAGTAGTTGAACTTTTCCATGTTGGAGAAGATTTAGAAAAAGATATTCGTGATTATGTTACAGAAAACTTAAAGGCTGCTATGGAACCACTTGCTGATAAAGTTGCTTTTAATGAAAGAATTGATGCAGTTTTAACAGATTGCAGAGAACATTTTGCAGAAAAGTATGAAGATAGAGAACAAGAAATCAATGAACTTTTATACAAAATGCAAAAAGAAATCGTTAGAAAGAATATTATTGAAACAGGTGTTCGTCCTGATGGAAGAAGCACAAAACAAATTCGCCCTATTTGGTGCGAAGTTGGTATTTTACCAAGAGTTCACGGAACAGGTGTGTTTACTCGTGGTGAAACACAAATTTTAAACTGTTTAACACTTGCTACAATCTCTGAGGCTCAAAGAATTGAAGGTTTAGATGATGAAGAAAATGCTTATAAGAGATATATTCATCAATACAATATGCCTCCATATGCAACAGGTGAGGCAAGAAACTTAAAATCTCCTGGTCGTCGTGAAATTGGACATGGTGCGCTTGCTGAAAGATCACTTATTCCAGTTATCCCAAGTGAAGAAGAATTCCCATATGCTCTTAGACTTGTAAGTGAAGTTTTATCTTCTAATGGTTCATCTTCTATGGCAAGTGTATGTGCTAGCACACTTTCTCTTATGGATGCAGGTGTTCCAATTAAAGCCCCTGTATCTGGTGTTGCTATGGGTCTTATTAAAGATGAAGAATCAGGTAAGGTTGTAGTTCTTACTGATATTCAAGGTCTTGAAGACTTCTATGGTGATATGGACTTTAAAGTTGCAGGTACAACAAAAGGTATTACTGCTATTCAAATGGATATCAAAATTAAGGGTATCGATGAATCAATTTTAAAGACAGCTCTTTCTCAAGCAAGAGAAGGTAGACTTGAAATTATGGAAAAGATGGTTGCTACAATCTCTGAAAGTAGAGACCACTTAAGTGTTTATGCTCCAAAGATTATTTCATTTAAGATTAACCCAGAAAAAATTGGCGAAGTTATTGGTCAAGGTGGTAAGACAATCAATAAGATTATCGAAAAAACTGGCGTTAAGATTGATATTAATGATGATGGAACAGTAATGATTTCTTCTGCTAATATCGAGGCTTGCAATGAAGCAAAGAAAATTATTGAAGATATCGTGTTTGTTCCTGAAATCGGCGAAAGATACACTGGAACAGTTGTAAGAATTATGCAATTTGGTGCTTTCGTTGAAATTTCATCTTCTTGTGATGGTATGATTCATATCTCTAAACTTTCATCTAAGAGAGTTGATAGAGTTGAAAGTGTTGTAAATATCGGTGATAGAGTTGAAGTTGAAGTTATTAAAGTTGATGAAAAAGGTAGAGTAGACCTTAAACTTATTAAAAAAATTGAAGGTTAATTTATAAAAATTAACATAGTTTATTAATATTAACTTATAAAAAATGCATAAATTGTTAAAATTTGTGCATTTTTTTATTATATTTTTATAACTTTAATCATATAATTTTATATGAGTAAAATTAAATTTAATATTATAAAAGTAGAAAGTTTTTTTAGAAATTTTGTGTGCAATTTTGTAATTATTACATTACTTAGTTTTTTTATTTTATGTGGTTTAGGAAATAAAAAAGATAATATTATTACGGTTTCAAATAGCGAGTATAATGGCACAATTTATGCAGGTGACAAGACAAAAAATTATGTTTCAATTATGATAAATGTTTATTGGGGCAATGAATATTTAGAACAAATGTTAGATATTTTAAAAAATAGTAATATAAAAACTACATTTTTTGTTGGTGGAAGTTGGGCTGATACAACACCGTTACTTCTTAAGCGAATATTTGATGAAGGACATGAGATTGGTAATCATGGATATAATCATAAAGAGCATGGAAAAATTAGTAAAGAAAAAAATTTTGAAGAGATAAAAAAATGCCATGATAAGGTAAAAGAGATAGTTGGAGTTAGTATGAATTTGTTTGCTCCTCCGGGTGGCTCTTATAATAAAAATACTATTAATTCAGCAACAAGTCTTGGATATAAAACAATAATGTGGACGAGAGATACTATTGATTGGAGAGACCATAATAGTGATTTAATTTATAGTAGAGCGATATCAAATATGAGTGGCGGTGATTTAATTTTAATGCACCCAACAAAGGAAAGTGTTGTTGCTCTTAAACAAATAATTGAATATGTAACAAATAATAATTTAAAAATAATGCCTGTTAGTGATGTTATTTCGTAAAAATGTTAAAAAAACATAAAAAAGTTTGAAAAATATGCAAAATCCGTTTTAATTACGGATTTTTTTATTGTATAATAATTATGTTAAATAATTTTAAAATGGAGAATTTTATAGATATGGAAAAAGTATATTCAAATGGTTTAAGACTTGTTAGTCTTCCAAAAAAAGATAAAAAAGTTTGCTGTGTAGTTTTATATATTGCAGGTGGAACTCAATCTGAAAAAAATTACCAAAGTGGTATTAGTGAATATTTAACTAAAATTTTACTTATGGGAACTCGTAAACACCCAACAGCAGAGGGTTTATTTAATTACGCAAAAGAAAATGGTATTGTTTTAACTGCTCATAATTCAAAGGAAAGTATTTCAATTAGTGCACTTTGTTTAAATAAAAATGTAAAGGCTGCTATTGAACTTTTATCTGAGATTGCTTTTGAAACAAACTTTTCTGTTGAAAATGGTGAAAAGGCTAGAAAAACTCAACTTTCTCAAGTTGCTATGCTTGCAGAAAATCCACTTTTTGTTATGGATAAACTTTTAAATTCTACTCTTTATTATAGAACTGGTCTTGCTAACCCAAAACATGGTAGTAATATTTCTGTTTCAAGATTTAGAACATTAGATGCAAAGGATTTCTTAGAAAAAATCTTTACACCTAGAAATACAATTATTTCCGTTGTTGGTAATGTTGATGATAATTTAGTTGAAGAAACAGTTAAAGTAAATTTCTTTGATAAAATGAACGAAAATGAAAAAGTTTATAAGAAACTTAAGTATGTTTCAAATGTTGATGATTTTGTAGGCTCATGCAAGGGTAGAGTTAAAAAACTTAATCAAACTAGAATTAAGATTGCTTTTCCAACTTTCTCTTTTAAAGATAAAGAAAAATATATTATTGAAATTATTAAACCGATAATTTTAAATCATTTAAAACAATCACTTTCAAATCTTGATTACTACTTTGATACTAAGATTAACACAAAATACTATTCTAATAATGGTAATATTACTTTTGATATTATGGTAGACTATGAATTTGCTGAAGAACATTTGCAAAATTTTGTTAATGCGCTTTACTATGATATTAAAAATAGAGAAATTTATGATGATGAATTTAAAAAAGAAAAAAATGTATTTATCACAAACTTTTTAAATAAGTATGATGACGTTGTTGAAAATGCTCTTATTTCTGCTAAGACTTTTGCCCTTACTAAAAAGACATTTAGCGAATCATCTGAACTTTTAAAGATGGATCATATTAATATTTCTGCTGTTAATAATGTATTGAAGAGAATTTTAAATTTCAAAAAAATGGTTATTGTTTATTTAGGACATGATATTGAAATTGATTATGACAAATTAGTGTCAATTGAAAAATAAGGAGTTTATTTTGGCAAATATAAGAAATAATACACTTTCAAAAGATAAGATTCTCAGTGCGCTTTGTTTGATAGTTTTTGTGCTGATGTTTATTTTTTCGTGCTTATCAAAAAGCATATCTTTTGGTGCGAAAATTATTGGAACTTTTGGAGCAATTTCTTATCCTGTATTTTTAGTTTTGGCTTTTATTTGTTTGATAAAATTTTTGGGATTTTCATATAAGAGAAATTTAAAGGCAACAATTCTATTTCTTTGTTTTGTTTATTGTTTGCTTGCAATAGTTCACTCAATTAGAACATACTCTGTTTTAGATGCTGTTGCCTCTGGTCTTACATTTAAAAATTATATTACTTTTTCATATTCAAATTTAACACTTCTCGGTAGTATTGGCTGTGTTATTTGTGGTGCAATATCATATCTTCTTGGTGGTGTAGGAACTATTGTTGTATTTGTTATTCTAGCAACACTTTTTATTGGATTTTTTATTGACTTTGAACTTTATGGAAAATATAGTGAAAAGCATATTAAAAAATTAAAGACAAAAAAATTAAGAGAAAAAGTTTTAAAAAGTGATTCTAATGTTGGAGAAAATGGAAAACCAGTTTACTCTTTTTCTAATGATATTGACAAATATTCAAGTGATGATGTTGTTGCTGAAATAACAGCAAATGTTGAAGATGAAAAAGTGGGGGATAAATTTTATTCACAAAATGATGTTGTTGACGAAATTACCGATGGAAAGGTTTACAACTTTGATGAAAATCAAAATTATTTAAACAATTTTGGTAATTTTCAAACAAGTTATTATCAAAATGAAAAATTAGAATCTAATAACTATCAAAGCAATGCAAGTTTATTTGGTAAAGATGCAGTAAAAGATGAAGACAGCAGTTATTCTAGTAGTAGCACTATGTATCAAGATTCATCATACCCTGATGTTTATGATTTAAATGAACAACGTAGACAATTTTTAAATGACACTTATTATGGTAGTTCAAATAATTATTCAAATAACTACTCAAATAACTCAGAGGGTGAGAATTATTCTTCACTTCTTTCAAATTATAACACTGACAATAATTATAATTATGAACAATCAAATAGTGGTAATCAAAATAATTATTCATTTGATAATAGTGAAATAGATTCATATGAAAGTTACAAAAATCAGTATGGTGGTGTATCACTAGAGAGTTCAAATGATAGTTATAATGATAACAACTATAATGATAATTATAGTAACAATAATTATGATGATGCTTCTGTAACTAATTACTATAATGATGACAATTCTAGTTCAAATTATTCAAATTATACTTCATCAAATAATAGTAGTTCTAATAGTTCATCATCTTCAAATGACCTTGACTTTTTAAATATTGAAATGGATAGTTATAATAATTCTTCAATAAATGAAAGTAAGGATAAGAAAACATTTAATGTTGATGACCAAATCTCTAAAATTTTAAACAAAGATGAAAGTCTAGAGGATAATTATAATAGTTCATATTTATCTTCTAATAATTCAAATAATGATATCTCAAATATTATTAAAAATGATGTTAATAACAATTTTATAGAAAAAGATACAAAATCTAATAATTTCGATAATAGTTTTAATAATACAAATAATTTTGAACCAGTAAAAGAAAAAGACAATTTATCAGATTCATTAAAGATGAAAATCCCTGCAAAGGATTCACAAGTTAAAAAGTTTACTAATTTTGATATGGGTATGAGAAATATAAAATATGTTCACCCTAAAACAAGTTTACTTAATCCTATTATAATTGATAATGGTGATTACAAGGAAGAACAAGAACAAAAGGCAAAGGAACTTGTTGAAGTTATTAAAGCATTTAATATTTCAGTTTCAGTAGAAAATATTGTAAGAGGTCCAAAGATTACTAGATATGAATTATCAGTTCCACTTGGTGTTTCTGTTAAAAAGATACCAAGTCTTGAACTTGATATCAAAAAAGCAATGGCTGCTAAAACTATTAATATTCAAGCGCCAATTCCTGGTAGTAAGTATGTTGGTATTGAACTTGAAAATGATACATTTACAAATGTAAGTATTAGAGAACTTATTGAATCTGATGCTTTCCAAAATGCAAAAGAACCTTTATCAATTGTTATTGGTAAGGCTATATCAGGTGAAATAGTTGTAAAAAGTATTCCGAAAATGGTTCATATGCTTATTGCTGGTCAAACTGGTTCAGGTAAATCGGTATTTATTCATACTCTTATAATGAGTCTTATTTATAAGCATGGGCCTGAAGATGTTAGACTTATGCTTTTAGACCCAAAGAGAGTTGAATTTAATATGTATAATGGAATTCCACATCTTTTAACTCCTGAAGTTGTGCTAGGAACTGAAAAATCAGTAAGTGCTCTTAAATGGTGCGTTGCTGAAATGGATAGAAGATATGAACTTATGTCAAAGGCTGGATATAATCATATAACATCTTACAATAATAGTGAATTTGTGAAATCAGGACAACTTCCTAAATTTCCATACATTGTTATTGTTGTTGATGAGTTTGCTGAAATTATTTTGGAAAATAAAAAAGATGCAGAACCTTGCATTCAAAGATTAACTCAACTTGCTCGTGCTTGTGGTATGCACCTTATTCTTGCAACTCAAAGACCATCGGTTAATGTAATTTCAGGTGTTATTAAAAACAACGTTCCAACAAGAATTGCATTTAGTTTATCAGCGGCTGTTGACTCTAAAACAATTATTGATAAAGTTGGTGCTGAAAACTTACTTGGCAATGGTGATATGCTTTTTGCGCCAACAGGAACTTCAGATATGCCAAGACTTCAAGCAGCATATTGTTCAGAAGAAGAAATAAAAGCAGTTATTGATTATAATAAGAAAAATAATGAGTCATTTTATGATGAATCTGTTAATGATATGATTAATAATGCTGGAAAGAGTGGCGAACAGGGTGGCTTAATGAGTGATTCAGAATTTTCAGCACAAAAAGAAAGAGACCCATTATTTAAAGTTGCTCTTAAAATGTTTATACAAAAAGGTGATGCTTCAGGTTCTTATCTTCAAAGAAGATTATCTGTTGGCTATTCAAGGGCTGCAAAAATTATGGACCAACTTGAAGATAGTGGTTATATTGCATCTGCAAATGGTAGTAAGGTTAGAAAAGTTCTTATTACTCCTGAGCAATTTAGACAAGAGTTTGGCGAAGATGTAGAAATTAATGGTGGTTCTGATTAATTTAATTAGATAAGGAGAATATAATGGATACAAATGTTCAAAAAGTTGATTTAGATGAAATTAGACGTGCTAGAGAGGCTCTTAATAAAGAATTGGGCATAACAACTCCTCAAACAGATTATAATAAAAAGAAAAAGGAAGTGGTAGAAGAAACACCTAACTTTGATAATGAAGAAAATTCTTCTGATTACGAAAATCAAACTGATGATTCAGAAGAATCTAGTATGTCAAGTGAGGAACTTGAAGAACTTCAAGGTTTACTTAATTTAGGTGATGATTTTGACCATTTAGATAATCTTTCAAATAATTATGAAGATGATGACAATATGATGAATGATGAAGATGATTTTTCTGATTATGATTATGAAGATTATGAAGATGAAGATGATATAGATTTTTCAGTTTATGATAACTTTGCTCCATTTGAAGTTAATAAAGAAATAAAATCTAGTAAACCTGCTATTAAAAAGGTTGTAAAAACTCCAGTTGCTCCTATTGTTTCAGAACCTGAGAATTCAAATGATTATGAAGATGAAGATTATAACGAAGAACTTGAGAATTTTGTTGATAATTCTTTAAATAGTGAAGAGGAACAAGAGCAAGAACCTGAAAAATTTAAACCAAAGAGTCTTGAAGAGGCTCTTACAAATATTAATTCTATTGAAGACTTACTTAATATGGATTTGGATTCTATTGAACTTGAAGAAGAGGATGAATCTGACGACGAAGTAGATGAAAAACTTGATAGTTTAGTAGATGAAGATGTTGATGATTATGATGATTTACTTAGCAATTTTGATGATGATGACGAATTCTTTAATGCTTTAAATAAATTATCAAATCAAGTTGATGAAAATGATAATACTAATAATGCTGTTACAAATTATGTAGAGTCAGCGTCCGATGCAAATAATAACATTAATGAAAATGTTGTAAATGTTGAATCTACACCTGCTCAAAGCGTTGAAAGTATTCCTGTGCAAAGCAGTGCTACTCAAAAAATTAATCCTGCTCCTGCAAAAACAGTGGCAAAACCTGTGACACCTGCTCAAAGTTTAAGTGAAAAAGCACCTGTTACACCAGTAGTTGAAACTTATAATACTCCTGTTGATTTAGGAGAACCAAAGTCATTTAATGTGGATAGAGCAGATGCAAAACCAAAAACTCCAGTTGCTCCAGAAATTAAAACTGTTGCTGAAAAAACTAATGTTGCAACAGATAATAAACAAAAAGAAGCTCATATTGTTTTTATCGAAAAAGATGTAAAAACAGAAGAAAAAGTTGAAGAAAAACCAAAAATTGAATACTTAAAACAAATTGATGATTATAACTTTATTGACATTATTAAATCTAACGAGTTTATGGAATGTGATGAACTTACTTGTATTTATGGTGTTGATGAAAATAAAAATGTTGTTTGTCATAACTTTAAAGACTTTTATAACACAGTAATTTTTAGTGATAATGATGATGAAGTGTTTAAACTCTTTAGTTCAATAATGATGAGTTTATCATTGAAAAATTCAAACTATTTAATTAAATATGTAATTTGTGATGCTAAAAATGGTAGTAAATTTGATGTTTATAATGACCTTTCATATATGTTCTTCTCAAGAGTAGCAAAGGCAAATAGTGAAATTATTGATTCACTTAATGAAATTGTAAATGAGATTGATAAGAGATATGAAAATTTAGCAAAAGCAAATGTAAAAAGTATTGAAGATTTTAATATTGTTATGAAAAAAGCAAATATTGTTCCAATGTCTCATATTATGTTATTCTTTAATAATTATACAAGGGCGATTCATTTTGATGATAATGGTGAAATTAATTCAAAACTACATTACATTTTAAAGTATGGTAGACTTGTTGGTGTCTATGTAAATTTAGTCTCTGCTGATGAAAATTTAGAAGATAAGATTAACTATAATCTTCAAACAAGATTTTCATTTAAGGCTGATTCTAAAGAAACTTCAGTTGCTAGAATTGGTGCTGAAAATGCAGAAAGAATTGGATTTGATAATGAATTTGTTTGTAAGACATTATTTAGTGATAAGGTTGTTCATTTAAAAGTTCCTACAATTACTCAAAGAGAAGTTGAACTTTTAGTTAAGAATATTGAAAAAGAGGAAAAAAATGAAAACTAATGAAAAAACTGATATTTTTGTAACAGATATTGATATTATATCCGAAAAAACGGATTTAACTAATGGTAAACTTGTAGGTATAATATCGCTTGGCTGTGATAAAAATAGAGTGGATACTGAGGTTATGCTAACCTATCTTAAAGAAGGTGGTTATAATTTTACAGGTGATGCAGAAAAAGCAGATATTATTATTGTCAATACTTGTGGTTTTATAAAAACTGCAAGAGATGAGGCGATGGATACCATTGATGAAATGTGTGATTATAGAGTAAGTGAAGAGTGTCAATGCCAAAGATTAATTGTTACTGGTTGTATGCCTCAAAAATGGTCAGGTGATATAATTGAAGAATTCCCTGAAGTTGATATAGTTCTAGGCATAGACCAATACAAAGATATTGTTTCAATTATTGATAAATCTTTTGAAACTAAAAAGAAAATTGTTTTAATTGGAAATGCTGATACAACTTACTATGTAAAAAATAAACTTGTTACAACACCTAGCAATTATGCTTATTTAAAAGTTGCTGATGGTTGTGATAATTTCTGCACATTTTGCACAATTCCTCACATTAGAGGAAGGTATAGGTCAAGAGATTTTGATGAAATTATAGCAGAAGCAAATGACTTAGTTTTAGGTGGTGCAACTGAACTTATTTTAGTTGCACAGGATATTTCAAGATATGGACTTGATAAGTATGGCGCTACTAAAATCATTGAACTTATTAAAAAATTATCTGAAATAGAAAACTTGAAATGGATTAGACTTCTTTATTGCTATCCTGAAATGATTACATCAGAACTTTTAGATGAAATGATGAATAATCCAAAACTTTGTAAATATCTCGATGTTCCAATGCAACACATTTCAAATTCTGTTTTAAAGAAAATGAATAGAAAAAGTTCTAGGGAAGATATTGAAAAAATTATAAGTAGTGTAAAAAACTTGCCTAAATATGTAGCAATTAGAACTACTATGATGACAGGTTTCCCTGGTGAAACTGAAGAAGACTTTAATGAACTATGCTCTTTTATTGAAAACGCAAAACTTATGCATATTGGATTTTTTGCATATTCAAGGGAAGATAATACTCCTGCAGGAAATATGCCAAATCAAGTTGATGATAAGGTAAAACAAAAGAGACTTTTGAAACTTATGTCAATTCAAAAAAAGATTGCTAGGGAAGTAAATTCATCACTTATTGGTCAAGTTGTAGATGTTTGCTACGAAGGTATTGACTTTGATAAACAACTTTTTTATGGCAGATGTGAATATCAATCACCAGAAGTTGATTCAATTGTTTATTTTAAATCAAAAATGCCACTCGAAATAGGTAACTATTACAAAGTGAAAATTAAAAGTATAACAGGTTGTGACCTGAAAGGAGAAATTATTTATGAATAAAAATGTTCCAAATATTTTAACAATGTCTAGAATTGCTTGCACTCCACTCATTGTTTTATTTTTCTTATTACCAATTCCTTATGGTATTGGTATATATATTGCTTTTGCAATCTATGTTCTTGGTTGCTTAACTGATATGGTTGATGGTCATATCGCTAGAAAGTATAATTTAATTAGCGATTTTGGTAAATTTATGGACCAAATTGCAGATAAATTTATAACAACCACTGCTATGATTTTAGTAATGTTTGCAAATGTTACTTATGGTTGGCTTTCAATTATTATGCTTTTAATTGTTGTTTTAAGAGATATTTTAATTGGTGGTATTAGAATGGTTGCTGCCAATAAAAATGTAGTTATCGCAGCAGATATTTTTGGTAAAGTAAAATCATTATTCTTAGATACTGCAAATAGTTTCTTGTTATTCTATATTGCAATTTCTTGCAATCTTAGTGGATATTTCTTCATTGATGTTATTAAGTATTCTGGTCTTTCACTTATGATTATTGGTGTATTATTATCAGTTCTTTCTTGCTATAACTATTCAAAAAATGCACTTAAAGCACTTAATGGTAAGTCAGTTCCTAGCAATATTTCTAATTCAGAAGTAAATTTAGAAGATGCAGAAATGATGGGTGAAGAAACTTATGTAGATGAAATTGAAGAAGTTTCAGAAACAGAAGATACTGATGATTCTGAAGAATAAAATGCTTAACTAATTTATTAAATATTATCTATAAGGAGAAAAAATGGCTACAGTTGATAAAGAAAAAAATAAAACTAATGATAAACAAAAAAATCTTGAACTTGCACTTGCTCAAATTGAAAAAGAGTATGGTAAGGGAAGTGTAATGAGACTTGGTGATTTAGGTAATCAATCAGTTGATGTTATTCCAACAGGTTGTATGACACTTGACCTTGCACTTGGCGTTGGTGGTGTTCCAAGAGGAAGAATTGTTGAAATTTATGGACCTGAAAGTTCAGGTAAAACAACAGTTTCTCTTCATATCGTTGCTCAGGCTCAAAAGATGGGTGGTGTTGCTGCGTTTATTGATGCAGAACACGCACTTGACCCTGTATATGCTGCAAGACTTGGTGTTGATGTTAATAATTTATATGTATCTCAACCAGATAATGGTGAGCAAGCACTTGATATTTTAGATAGTTTAGTAAAATCAGGTTCACTTGATGTTATTGTTGTTGACTCAGTTGCAGCGCTCACTCCAAAGGCTGAAATTGATGGCGAAATGGGTGATAATCACATTGGTCTTCAAGCAAGACTTATGAGTCAAGCACTTAGAAAACTTACAGCGGTTGTTAATAAAACAAAAACTTGCGTTATTTTCATTAACCAATTAAGAGAAAAAATCGGTGTTATGTTTGGTAGTCCTGAAACAACAGCCGGTGGTAAGGCTCTTAAATTCTATTCATCAATTAGACTTGACGTTAGAAAAGGTGAAGTTATCAAAGATGGAGATGCTTCAGTTGGTGCAAAAACAAAAGTTAAAGTTGTTAAAAACAAGGTTGCGCCACCATTTAAACTTGCTGAATTTGACATAATTTTTGGTCTTGGAATTTCTAATGAATCTTGTATTTTAGATATTGCCGTTAAATATGATATTATTCAAAAGAGTGGTGCTTGGTTTAGTTATAATGGCGAAAAAATTGGTCAAGGTCGTGAAAATGTAAGAAAGTATTTGGTTGAAAATGTAGAATTTTGTGAAGAAGTTGCAGGTAAAATTCGTGCAATGCTTCTTCCAAATTCAGGTGAAGAATCAAATGAAAATAATGAATAAATTTTAAGAAGTATTAGTTATAAACTAATACTTTTTTTCTTTATATAAATATTAGATTACTTATAGTAAAAACACATTTTATTATAAATTTGTTATAAAAATTGCATTTTTAGTAAAAAATTGTAAAAAATATATTAATTAAAAATAATATTTGATTTAAGTTTAATTATTTTATAAATTATTGCGCATTTAATTAAAATTTATTGCTTGACAATATATTTTTTGCTATGATACAATTTATATATGTGAGAAAATAAGTAACCTTATGTTTATATATTATTTTAACACAAATTATGGAGGAAATTATGATTGCATTAGTGTCTATTATCGTAGGCGTTATCTGCTTAGGAGTAGGCTCTGGAGTTTCTTTCTACTTAACTAAAAAAAGTATTGAAAAGAAATTTGGTGATGCTAAAATGACTGCTGAACAAACAATTAAAGAAGCAGAAGAAAAGGCATCTACTATTAAAAAAGAAGCCATACTTGAAGCAAAAGAAGAAGCGCTTAAAATTAAAACTGAATCAGAGAACGAATGTAAAGAAAGAAGAAATGAAGTTTCTAAGAGCGAACAAAGAATTTTAGAAAAAGAAACTAGAATTTTAGAGAAAGAAGCAAACTTAGAAAAGAAAAATGACTTACTTGATAAAAAAATACAAGCGATTGATGATTCAAAAGCAGAACTTGAAAACAAAAAATTAGAAATCGAAAAATTAAAAGAAAGCGTAGAACAAGAAAGCGTAAAATTAAAAGAAGCCGTAGAAGAAGAAAGAGAAAGCATTAAAAAAGAACTTGAAAAAGTTGCAGGACTTTCTAAAGAAGAAGCAAAAAAACAAGTTGTTGATTCAATTATTGATGAGGCTAGAAAAGATGCTGGAAATATTGTTCGTGAAATTGAAAACGAGGCAAGAGAAGAAGGCGAGAAGAAAGCGAGAGATATTATTACACTCGCTATTCAAAAATGTGCAACTGACCAAACAGCAGATGTTACTGTTACAACAGTTTCACTTCCAACTGAAGAAATGAAAGGTAGAATTATTGGTAGAGAAGGTAGAAATATCAGAGCAATTGAAAGTGCAACAGGTGTTGACCTTATTGTTGATGATACACCAGATGCTGTAATTTTATCATCATTTGATCCAATTAGAAGAGAGGTTGCAAGACTTACTCTTGAAAAACTTATTACAGACGGTAGAATTCACCCAGCGAGAGTCGAAGATATCGTTGAAAAAATGAAAAAAGATATTGAAAAAACTATTAAAGAAGCCGGTGAAAATGCAAGTTTTGAAGCAGGTATTTATAATCTTCACCCAGAACTTATTAAAATTTTAGGTAGACTTAAATATAGAACAAGTTATGGTCAAAATGTTTTAAAACATTCACTTGAAACATCTTACATCGCAGGACTTCTTGCAGGAGAACTTGGTGCAAATGTTTCTATTGCAAAGCGTGGAGGACTTCTTCACGATATTGGTAAAGCACTTGATTTTGAAATGGAAGGAACTCATATTTCAATTGGTGTTGATATTGCTAAAAAGTTTAATGAACACCCAGAAGTTATTCACTGTATTGAAGCGCACCATGGTGGCGTTGAATTTAAAACAATTGAAGCAATTTTAGTCCAAGTTGCAGACGCAATTTCAAGTTCAAGACCAGGCGCTAGAAGAGAATCTCTTGACGCATACATTAAGCGTCTTGAAAAATTAGAAGGAATTGCAAATAGTTTCAAAGGTGTTGATTCTTCATTTGCTATTCAAGCAGGTCGTGAAATTAGAATTGCTGTTAAGCCAGAAGAAGTTGATGATGCATCAATGGTAGTTCTTGCTAAAGAAATTGCAAGAAAAATTGAAGCAGAACTTGAATATCCTGGTCAAATTAAAGTTAATATTATTCGTGAAACAAGAGCAACAGATGTTGCTTCATAATAATAAGTATTATAAAAAAAAACCGAGAAAATTCTCGGTTTTTTTTATGTCAAAAATGTGCAAAATTATTATTTTTCAATTAATTTTTGTTATAAATAAACATCTTTTTTAAGAAAATTTTAAATATATGTATATTTTTATAAAAAAAATTAATATATTATAGTATGTTAAAAATTTTTGATTTACACAATGATTATTATTTTAAATTAAAAAATAATAGAAAAAAAAGATATGTAGAAAAAAATAACATTTTAAATAATAATATTATTTCTGCGATTTGGACTAGTGAATTAAGTTGCAGTGAATCTATGCAAGAAATAAAAAAAGCAAAGTCTTTTATTAATAATTATAAAAATTTATTATTAGCAGTTGAAGATTTACATTTTATAACTAAGGATAATTTAGAAGATTTTTTACTTTGTAAACCAGTTTATGCAGGGTTAACTTGGAATACTTGTAATGCTATTGCTGGAGGTTCTCACGAAGTTGGAAATTTAACAAAATTTGGTAAAATGGTGGTAAATCGTCTTGAGAATAATAAGATACAAGTTGATACTGCTCATTTAAATGAAGATAGTTTTATGGATTTTTCTAAAATTACAAAAAGACCAATGTTTTGCTCGCATACAGCATTTTATGGTGTAAATCAAAATCTTAGAAATCTAAAAGATTATCAACTTAAAATGATAGTTGATTCTGGTGGACTTGTGGGGCTTTGTTTAGTTAGTGATTTTATAAATGGTAATAAAAAGTGTAAACTTGATGAAGTTGCTCTTCATATTGATTATTTTGCTTGTAAATTTGGGATAAACAATCTTGCCATTGGAACAGATTTTTATGGAACTAAACATCTTCCTAAATATGCTAATTCTTATGATACTTTATTAAATAATTTATCAAGTATTTTAGTAAAAATGGGATATACGGAAAGAAGTTTAAATAAAATATTTTATGAAAATGCACAAAATTTTTTTGCTTAAAATATTGTAACAAATTTTTTATTTTAATAATTTTGAATAAAATTTTTATTAC
>JAFTMY010000167.1 GCA_017452165.1 Clostridia bacterium
TAATTATTATTTATAATATAAATAAATATTTTTTAAATATTATATAAAATTATTAATTAAACCTTGACAATGAATTTTATTGATAGGTATAATGTATACAAAGAGAACTTTTAAATTGTAAGGAGATAACTTATGAAAAATTTTAAAAAGTTATGTGTTTTTGTTATAACCTTATTTATGACTATGTCGCTAGTAGCGTGTGGTTTTAATTCTAATAAAGAAAATAGTAATAATGGTAATAATAGTGGGGATAATTCTAACCCTAATTTTTATATTGTTACAATGATGTCAGATAATTCTGTCTATAAAATAAAACAGGTAAATCCAAATGAAAAAGTTGAAAAACCTGATGACCCTGTTAAAGAATACTTTACATTTGCCGGTTGGTATAATGGAGATACTCTTTGGGATTTTGAAAACGATGTTGTTACTAGTGATATTACACTTACTGCAAAATTTGAGCAGATTTATGTTAATGCTAATTTTTATGTTGATGGTAAGTTGTATGATTCAAAATCTATTCCAGCAGGTGCTGTTTTTGAAAAACCTGAGGTTGACCCTGAAAAAGAAAATTATGAATTTGCTGGCTGGTATAATGGAGATACTCTTTGGAACTTTGAAACAGATGTTACAAATGAAGATATAACACTCACTGCAAAGTTTGAAATTATACATTATAACGTAACATTTTTTGTAAATGATGAAATTCTTGTAATGAAAAAGGTTGTATCAGGTGAAAAAGTTGAAAGACCAGAAGATGACCCATATTTAGAAAATTATGAATTTCTTGGTTGGTATGAGGGTGAAAAATTATGGGATTTTAATAAAAAGATTACAAAATATGTTTCACTTGTTGCTAAATTTAAACGTATTTATTTTGATGTAGTCTTTCTTTCTGATGATGTTGTTTATCAGTCAAAAGAAATTGCTTCAGGTTCAGTATGTGAAAAACCAATGGTTGATCCTGTAAAAGAAAATTATGAGTTCAAGGGCTGGTATTATGGAAATTTAATATATGATTTTGAAGATGTTGTTAAAGAAGATTTAACTCTTACAGCAAAATTTGAACAAATTTATTTCACTTTAACACTTGTTGTTGAAGGTAAAGATGATGAAACAAGACAAGTTGCTTCAGGAAATAAAATTCAAAAACCAGAAAATCCAAGTAAAGTATTTTTCGTTTTTGCCGGTTGGTATAATGGAGAAACTCTTTGGAATTTTGAAACTGATGTAATGAAATCAAATATTACTCTTACTGCGAAGTTTGAACCATTAGATGATATCAATGGAGTATTCATTAATATTAGTGGTTACGAATTAAAAGAAAATGATACTTATAAAAAACATTATTACAAGGCTGTATCAAATAGTGTTGAGCAATATGACTTTAATGATGATATTGAAGTTGGTGAAGGTTTAACTTGGAGTATTTCTTATAAAGATGTAGAACAAATTTCTGGTGCTATTAATCTTGAAATGGGTGATAATGTATTTACTTTAGTTGTAAAAGATAATAGTAGCAATGTAAAAGAATATCTTTTAGTTGTTCGTCGCAAATTAGTTTATGAAGTTTCATTTAATACTAATGGTGGTGGAAAGATTGATTCTCAAATGGTTGAAGAAGATTCTCTTGCAACTATTCCAACTAAAAATATCATTAAGACAGGTTACGATTTCATAGGTTGGGATTATAATTTTGAAAACCCAATTAAGGGAAATGTAACAGTAAATGCTAAATATAGTCCAATTGTTTATACAGCAACCTTTATTGCAGATGAAAAAATTGTAGATACTAAGAAGTTTATTGTTGAAGATACGGAACTTAAAAATATACCAGAAGTTCCTGCTAAACTTGGTTACACAGGCGAGTGGGAAACTTATCAAATTAAAGCAGGTAATATTATTATTAATGCAATCTATACTTTAACTAATTTTACAGCAAACTTTATTGCAAATGGTAAAGTTGTTGCAACAAGAATATTTACAATTAACGATACTGTTATTTCAAGTGTTCCAACTGCACCAAGTAAAGTTGGTTATACAGTAAAATGGGCTGAATATGAAATTATTGCAGAAGATATTGAAATTAATGCAATTTATACAGCAATTGAATATATTGCAACCTTTAAAGCAGATGGAAATGTTGTTGAAACAAGATTCTTTACTGTTGAAGATAGTGTAATTAAAAATATGCCACAAGTTCCATATAAAGAAGGTTACACAGGCGAGTGGGAAAAGTATACAATTAAAGCAGGACATATTACAATTAATGCAATTTACTCTGTTGTTGAATATACTGCAACTTTTAAAGCAGATGGCAAAGTTGTTGCAACAAGAAATTTTACAATGAATAGTAATTCTATTTCATATATGCCAGAAGTTCCTTACAAGGCTGGTTATATAGGTAAGTGGGAAGATTATACTTTAGGTGCTAAAGATATTGAAATTAATGCAATTTATACAGCAATTGAGTATAGCGCAACATTTAAAATTGGTGATGATGTTGTTGCAATAAGAACATTTACTGTTGAAGATGTAATTATTGAAAATGCTCCACAAGTTCCTAGTCGTGTTGGTTACACTGGAAACTGGGAAAAATATACAATAAAAGCAGAAAATATCGTTGTAAATGCTGAATTAATGGTGTATGTTGCAACCTTCAAAGCAGATGGCGAAGTTGTTGCAACTCGTAACTTTACAATATTAGATAAGGAAATTAAGGATATTCCTGAAGTTCCTAAAAAACCATATTATACAGGTGAGTGGGGCATCTTTGAACTTGCTCCTGAAAACATTGAAATAATTGCTATCTATACATTAGTTTCAACAGTTGACGAAGATGGTTACATAATAATCTTGTCAAAAGAAGAATTGCTTAATTATGCATCAAAATCAAAGAACTTTACAGAAAATGCAAGACTTTACGCTGATATCGACCTTGGTGGCATTGAGTGGACTCCAATTGCTTCAAATGTTGAAATTGACTACGCAAGTGGCAAACTTGTAAACTCATATAGTGCAATATTTGATGGTAATGGTTATACAATTTCTAACTTTAAGATTACTAAATATAAGGTTGTTGACGATTATATCTTTACAGGATTCTTCGGAACAGCGCAAGATGCGACAATAACTAGTTTAAAACTTGACAATTTTGTAATTGACTTAATGGTTCAAGAAGAAAAGACATTACTTTATACTGGTGGCTTGGTTGGTTATGCTTCAAATTCAACCATTGAAAAATCTTGCGCAGTAGGTGATATTAATGCAACTTCTCCACTTATTAGTTATGTTGGTGGCTTAGTTGGTAATGCTTCTAACTCAACTATTAAAAATACTTATGCAAAAGTTGATATTATGGCAAATGCAGACTTATCTCTCAGCGCTGATAATGCAATTATTGCAGGTGGTTTGGTTGGTTATGTTTCAGTTTCAAATATCGAAAACTCTTATGCAACAGGAAGTGTAAATGTAACATCTTCATCAGATAAAGTTTGTTTAGTTGCAGGTGGATTGATTGGTGAAAATTATGGCAATTCAAAAGTGACAAAATCTTATGCAACAGGAGATGTAATTGCAACTGCTACATCTGAAAATTCAAGTGCTATTTCTGGTGGTTTAGTTGGTTTTACTGCAGAAGATTTAACTGTAACAGATTGTTATAGAGATAATGGTCAAGTTGTTAGGGCAACAATGCTCTCTAGTGGAGTAA
>JAFTMY010000017.1 GCA_017452165.1 Clostridia bacterium
TAGATCCTTTTTATATATTTAAGATTATGACTTGATTATATCAAAATATTTTATGGTTTGCAATTATTGTAAGTAGAAATAAAATTGATTTAATAATTAAAATTATTAAAATATAAAATTAATTTTTAACTATTAAAATATAATAAATAATGACTTTTAATCTAAAATATATTATAATTATAAAACATTAGATAACAACAAACTGAGGTGTTAGGAGATAGATATGTTTAATTTTAAGGATAAAGTAGTTGTAGTAACTGGTGGTGCAAGGGGTATTGGAAAATGCATTAAAGAAGAGTTTGAAAAATTTGGTGCAAAGGTTTGTGTAATTGATATTTTAGATAACGATTATTTTGTAGGAGATTTATCAGATAAGAAAACTCTTGAAATCTTTGTAAAAAAGGTTATTGATGATTATGGTAAGGTTGATTATCTTATCAATAATGCAGCACCAAAGTTTTGTGGTATTACAGAGTGTAGTTATGAAGATTTTGAATATGCACAAAGAGTTGGTGTAACAGCGCCTTTCTATTTATCTAAACTTTTCGTTCCATATTTTACAAAAGGTGGAAGCATTGTAAATATATCTTCTTCTCGTGATAGAATGAGTCAACCTGAAAGCGAGAGTTATTCTTCTGCAAAGGGTGGTATTTCTGCACTTACTCATTCGCTTGCTATAAGTTTATCAGGGAAGGTTCGTGTAAACTCAATATCTCCTGGTTGGATAGATAATAACTATACTGTCTATGAAGGCTCAGATGCTGTTCAGCAACCTGCAGGAAGGGTTGGAAATCCACTTGATATATCAAATATGGTGCTTTATCTTTGTTCAGATATGGCAGGTTTTATCACAGGAGAAAATATATGTATTGATGGTGGTATGACAAAGCAAATGATTTATCATGGAGATAATGGTTGGAGTTTAGATAAGAAATAGTTTTTATAAAATTATATTGCTGTGAAAAATAAAATTGATTTACTTTAAAGTTAATGATACTATAATTTAGGTAAGGGAATAATTATGGAACAAAAAGTTGATTATAAAGATTTTAAAAGAAAATTACAAAGAAGCCTTATGTGGCAGTTTTTAAGAGAAAAATCTGAGTATGGTTCAAAGATGAGTGAAAGGGGATTTCAACAAATTTGTGTTGATAATGCAGGAATTCTTGCCTATAAACTTGGTTTAAATGATGCACTTGCCGAATCTCTTGCAATTTGCAAAGGCTCATATTTTCCTGTTTATGGAAAGGCTGGTAAAAATGCAGTTCATGAATACCTTGAAAGTAAAAATGCTAATAAAACTGATAACGAATTAGGTTATGAGTTTGTAAAATATGATATGATAGAGTCTTTTATGTCATGTCCAAAGGAATTTGATGATTATCTTAAAGAATTATTTTCAGATAATGCAAAGACATCAAGTGTTCCAGAGGTTAGAATTGCTGCTATTTGTTATGAACTTATGGAACTTATAAAACCAGCAATGAGTATTTCGCATTCAAAATTTCTTGAAATAGAAAAAGAAACTTTTAAAGAACTTGAAAAACAGTGCTTAGAAAAAGGTGATGTTGTTCAAATTAAAGAGTTTCCTGAAATAGAAAATATAGCCATTCCAACTAAGATAGAACTAAGTGATAGTGATAAGAAAATTGTTTTTAAAGAATTAGATGATTTAACAAGTAAAAATGATTTTAATCAATCAATTCTTGAATTTATAGAAACAGGATACCTTCCAGAACCTGAAAAGGAACTAGAATAATTAATTTATATTAATTATTCTAGTATAAAACTTTTTATATAAAACACGAAAAATATTGCAAATAAGAAAATTATTTGATATATTAATTAAGATATTAATTTACAGTTAAATAAAAATAATACTTTAATTATAATATATTTATAAAAATGTCCCCATAGTTAAACGGATATAATAAGCCCCTCCTAAGTACCGAATACAACTTGAAAAAAACTTCTAAATTGCCCAATAATTCGCATAATCTTGAAACGCACAAAACAAACAGAAATAAAAAAGTGACCAAAATGTCACCCAAACCAATAAAAATTCAATAATATGTGGGTATAGCTCAGCTGGATAGAGCGATCGCCTCCTAAGGAATGCCCTGACAAAATTACTAACCCCATAAAACCCTTATATTATCGGCACTTTTGCCACTATTACAAATTACCAAAATAAAAAACTGACCCCAAATCTGTAAAAAGTTATCAAATTACATTTCTTGCAATATATTGCATTTGATGACATTTGGTGCTAAAATCTTCATATATGTTCTCGTAGCTCAGCTGGATAGAGCACCGCCCTCCTAAGGCGGGTTTGTCGGTGGTTCGAATCCACTCGGGAACACCAATCATACAAAAAGACGACTTTATTTGGTCGTCTTTTTTAGCGATTCATAAATAATTACTGGTAAGACAATTAATCCCGCTATAAAAGATATCGCAAACATTCCACCAAATAAGATGTTTAATATCTTTTCTGCTAGTGATATTGTAGACCAAGAGTTAATAATATTAATTAAAGAATTTCCTGTTATATAGCCAGAAAGCATAACCATATTAAACATCGTATCTTTATAAATGATTGGATTTTTTATGGGTTTACAATTGTTGTGGGGAATAAAATTATTAGCATAGTCTTCTGCCATATTATTATCTGTTATAACAAATAACTCTAAATTACATAAATCCTCCTTGTTTTTAATATCTTTTGCATATTCAAAAATTTGATTTATTACATAGTCGATACTGTTAGAAAACTCTTCTCTTTGTAAAATATAATAATGTCTTTCTCCATTCAATAAAATACCAATTGACTCTTTTTTGTCATTATTAAGATATCTTCTTATCCACCAAGTTGTACTTTTTTCTTTTTCCTTTTTTGATGAATCATAAACAAACAATTCATTAAAAGTTATTTTTGTCTCAACATAACTTTGTAACTTTATTTTTATTGATTTATCTCTTCTGTTTGATATAAGAGCAGAATAAATTTCTTTTACAAAAAAGTAAACGGCAATATAAAAAACTAAAAAGTATGTGTTTATATTTAATGTTGCAATACAACCAATAACACTAATAGCACACAATAATAATACACATATAAAATCGCACACAGGTTTTATTTTATTTCTATATTTATGACTAAAATGTCTTTGCTCGTATATGCAAAAAGATTCTACAAACATAGTTATAATTAGTAAGCCCATAAATATAATATAAAGTATTTGCATTTTAATCCTCCGTAGTTGCTTTTATTATAACATAAATTTTTTTAAATTTAAATATAAAACAAAAAGCCCCTAAGAGATTTTACTCTCCTAGGGGCAATTTTTTAATATTATTTACTTACATAATAAGTGTGACCATATAAACTTCTAAAAGCAGAAGTTGGGGGTTCATTTCTAAAACCTAAAAATGATATACCGTCATTACTTTGTTTTACATGCCAAATATAAGTTCCGAATGTATCTTCTATTTTATAATCAATGAATGGAGGTATCCACAAGCACATTAAAGTACCGTCTCCCTCCCAGCCATTTTTTACAAACGCTTTTGCAACTTCATCTCTTTCTCTAGAATACATTTCTTTTAATTCTTTTAAAGTTTTTCTATCAAAATCACTTTGATGAAATGTTTTAAACACTTCAAAAGAACCTTTTTCTGTTTGTGGCATATAATCCACATGTCCATAATTATAAACATAAATTTCCATTTTATTGTCTCCTTTATTCAAAAATTTTATCTAATATATTACTTGCTTTTTTATCGCTTGATTGCAAGAAGTGGGAATATATATCTGTTGTGGTTGATGTTTGGCTGTGACCAACTCGTCCAGCAACTGTCTTTATATCTATTCCTGCCATTAATTGCAATGATATGTTTGTATGCCTTAGTGAATGCAGGGTTACCTTTGTTAAACCTGCTTGCTCTAATATCTTTCTTAACCAGGTTATGAATATACTTGGGTTATAAGGCATTAGTGTGTCTTTTTTGAACAATGCATCTTTGAACTTTGGCTCTATGAAATATGGTCTATGCTCATCCCACCAAACCTTGTATTCCTTTAATTGTTCTGTAAGTGCTTGTGGCATACTTACTTCACGCTTTGAACTTTCAGTTTTTGTGGATTTGTAGTATAATCCAATACCTTTAGTTGAATGCATTGACCTTTGTATTTTCATAACATTGTTTTCTAGATCTATGTCTTGCCATTGTAGTCCTGCGAGTTCACTTCGTCTTATTCCCATATATAAGCAAGCCATAAGTGAAGTTTTTATTATAATGTTTTCTTCTTTCTCTAATTCCTGTGCAAGTTTGATTGACTCCTTTTCGTTCAGAATAATGGTATCTCTCTTTGTTCCGTTTGGAGTTTCTATATAATCTCTACTTGCATAGTTATGTGCTATTAATCTTTGCCTTTTCGCTGAGGAAAGGGTGGCACAAAGGCTTTTTCTATATGAATTGATAGTTGCCTTTGCAAATGGTTTTCTAGTGGTTATAATGTCAAAATAATCTTTTACTTTTATGCCTAGTGGCTTGCATATCTTTTCAGCAGTTGCAAGGCTAATTTCTTGACCTCGTTCTGCTTTTTCAAATGTTTCTTTGGATATTTTTCCTTTCTTTACAAAGTTTATAAGTTTCCAACGCTTACTCTTCAGTACTGGTTTTAAACTTTTCTTTAACAATGCTTTTTCTATAACAATGCCTTGTTTTTGTTTCTTATCCAAATACTCTTGAATAAGTGCTGGCGACACATCTTTCAACTTAATCTTTCCAAAGAATTTTCGCATTTCTTCATGCATTCTTACACCTGTAATATATGAGTGTGGAGAGATGTCATTTTTCATCCTTTCTAATCGTTCTAGTCCATAGTCAATTAGTGAGATGTCTGTATCTTTCACACCTTTACCATTGAGTTCGTTGATTATTTTTTCTTCAAACTCATAAGCAACTTTATGAATGTAGTGCTTTGCTTCATTGTCCGTCATATCATAAGGTTTTTTCCAAGTCATTGACCTTACAACTACTTTGTTTGAATTTGGTTGTTTTTGCCTAACCATAATTCTATAAGATATGCCATTTTTCAGATTGTTTCTAATTATTGTCGCCACTATATAACCCCTTTTCTCTGTTGAATATATCATTGATTTTTGCACTTGCATTTTTGTCGCTAGATTTTAAGAAGTGAGAGTAGAACTCACTTGTTGTGCTGGCTCTAGCATGACCTGCACGAGTGGATACTGTTTTCATGTCTACTCCTGCAATTAATTGCAAGGTGATATTTGTATGTCTTAGTGAATGCAATGTTACTTTTGGTAATCCTACTCGCTCTAATATTACATGCAGCCATTTAACATACATCGTAGGGCATACAATTCGTCCGTCGTCTGATAATAGCAATCTATCGTTGTCTTTCCATACTGCCTTTAATAATGATTGTCGATTTTGCCACCATTCTCTATATTTGAGTAAATACTCAACCAGTTTGTCTGGCATTGTAATACACCTAACAGACGATTCTGTTTTAGTGCTTTTTGTATAAGTTTTGCCACCTTTATCTCTAAAACTTGATCGTGCTATTGTCATCGTTTTATTTTCAAAATCAATATCTTTCCATTCAAGTCCTGCAAGTTCTGCTCGACGAACACCCATGAGTAGAACTATCATTAAAGATATTTGCTTTTTAGGATCGATTTCTTTTTCTAATTCCTTTTGCAGTATCTTTGCTTCTTGCTCGTTGAGTATAGGAACTTCAACCTTAAAACCTCTTATAGGTTCTAGGTATTCAGGGGAAGCATAGTTATCTTCTATGAGCCCAAGTTTCTTTGCACTTGCAAGCAGTGAACTTAATACCACTCGATGCTTTTTGATTGATTCTTTTGCATATGGTTTTTCTACTTTAATATCTTCAAAGTATTCTTCATATGGTATTTGCAATCCTTTGCACATTGCAACTGCATTTTCATATCTTATTGGATTGCCAGCCAATGCACTTTCATATACACTTCTTTTTACTCCAGATAACTCTGTTAACTGGCGTATTTTTAAAAGTTTTGCAAGCATTACATTTTTTAAGTTTTTTATCATTCTTGAACTATGCCTTGTAACAATGTGTTTTGATATGCTATACATATAATCTTGAACTGATACTGGTGTTATTTCGGAGAGTTTAATATCTCCGAAAAACTCCTTTATATTTTTTGTTGATGCATCGGCTATTCTATAAAAGTTTTTACTTCTATTTAATGCCAATCGCTCTAACCATTTATCAATAAATTGATATAATCGCATAGTGTTGTTGTTTACTTTGAAAGATGTTTCTTTGCATTTTTCATTAAATTCAAACTCATCAGCAACTTGCTTTAGTTGTTTTTGGATTTGCTCTTCATTTAAGCCTTTTGGGACTTTCCAAGTCATACTTTTTGTTTCGACTTTGCCAGTCCTTGGGCTTTTAACTTTAACAACTATTCTATACGATGTGCCATTTTTTAATTCGTTCTTTCTTATCGATGCCACTTTTAACCTCCTTAAATTTTTATTTGTTTTGCTTCGAACTCATATTCTGTACCTTGCAGAAATGCTATAAGCGAATCAAAGTCAACAAGCAACTTTCTTCCAGATTTTAACGATCTGATTTTTTCGCCATTAGCAAGTTTTACAATGTAAAATCTTGTAATGCCAGTATCGTTATCTTTTTCCTTTATAAGATCACATGCTTGTTGAGCAGTGCGCCAGTTAATCACTCTAGTATTTTCTAAATTCATTTTGCCTCCTTAAACCTGGCTCTCACTTTTCACGACACATTAAGCCGCAAAGAAATGAAAAAGTCCAGTGTTATTCCTTTAATTTTTTTATAAAAACAATATTAAGTTGTATATAATCCTTTACTTGCCGAAATTCGCCCCAGAAACGCCTTACATTTCGCTATTTGCCTTACATTTGAGTATTTGTTTGCTTAAACATAAAACTCGTCACAGGTTGCGAATTATTGCAAATAATTTGATTTTCTTTTGATTTATTTGTTTTTTCAAATAAACCTTATAGTAATAAAAAATACTAGCAGATATTTTCTACTAGTATTAAAAACTACTATTTTGATTTTTGATTACGCGAAAGTTTGTGCGTGATTGCCGCCCCGCTCATTAGGGGCGAACTCGTAGAGATTTAGACCCCCTGGGGTGTAGTAATAGCATATTATCTCTATATACCTTTTTACTGTTATTGGTGTTATTGCTGTTATTTTTATTGTCCCCATAACAGCAATAACGGGAATAACAGTATTCTAATATATAGAGGTTTGCTCTTGCTTTTTATGAATATAATAAAACCTATGTTGTCTACCACTAGTCCCACCATGTGGGTTTGCATTCAAATGAATAATCTGATCAAATTGTTTTAGATTATCAGATATTTCATTTATTTCTTTTCCAACAACTGCAGGTATAGGATTTATAGGAAATCCGTTAGGATATAACTTGCCAAGTTCTTCTATAAACTTAGTAGAAGAGCCACTCCAATCTCCGTTATGCATTGCTAGTAAATGTTTAATAGTTATCACATAAGGATTATTATTGTATTCTTTAAGTTTCTTTTTATGGGCTTCTTCTTCGGCTGTGCCAATCTTATACCAGGTCATATCGTCGTTTTGACTTATAGTCCAGTTATCGCACCTTATCTTTCTACCTGTAAAAGCGAATTGAACTTCTTGTTCGCCACGCTTTCTATCCAATAAAAAAATACAGTCAGCACTTGCCATAAGCCCATTAGTTCCACTAATCTTAGCAAATGGATCGCCATCTGTATCTCTATCTTTCATTTTATTGGTATGATGAATAAGAATTATTGCAATATGCAACTCATCAGCAAGTTTTTTCAGTGTGGATATATCTCTATAATCATGTGCATACATGCTTTCGCCATAGGCTGATGCACTTCGCACTTTTTGAAAGGTATCCACAACTACACATTTTATCTCTGGATTTCGCTTTATATTTTCAGCAATATATTCCATTAATGTAGGTCTATCTTTGTCAACTTTGTCCATTGGATATATTTCGTAAGATATAAAAAAGTTGGCTGGTGCAGTTTTGCCTTTCAGCATCATTTTAAGTCTTGATTGAGATAGACTCTCATCATCTTCAAGTGCCATATACCAACAAGCGTGTTTTGATGTAGGTTTATCTAAAAATTTGTCCCCGTTACTTATAGATAAACAAAGGTTTTGCACAAACCAACTTTTTCCAATCTTTGATGCACCACATATAATGCTTAGTCCTGTAGGGAATAAATCATTTACTAACCAATTGACAGGTTTTAATGTCATGTTTGTTATTTCCTGTGCCGACTTTAAATCTCTATACGATGTGCATTTGCTGAAAAACTCGTTTCTTGCTTTTACTATATTCTTTACTAACGACTCCGATGATTTCTTTAACAAATCATTGGGGTCTTTTTCTTTGCCAGATATATTACATATAACATATCTGATTCTTTTGGCTTTGAAATATTCCACAAATTCGGTTGTATATCTTGCACCAGTGTCATCGTTGTCTAGGGATAGAATAAACCCCAGATTCGATGTTTTCTTGCCTTTAAGTGCCTTATCTAACTTTGAAACACCACCACCGCCACATATAGCAATTGCTTTTGAGTTGTATTGTTCAACACTCATCGCACATATCGGACTTTCAACAATAAATATTGGCTCATTATCTTTATCATTGATTACATTTTCATTGTATATTGGCTCTGCACCAGCATCATTTGTAGGTGGTTTCCAAAATCTTTTTTCATTAACATATCGAATTTGTCCATAATTCATTTTGCCATTGTATGGTATTGTTACTGCCTTTTTAACTTTATCATAGCCAAGCCTATGTTTCTTAATTGTTGTAGGTAACAATCCTCTTTTAATAAAGTAATCCGTTTGATCAATGTCCTTCTCGCAAGTCAGCAGATACTTTTTAATATCAATTTTCTTTTTGCTTTGCTCTTTGAAATTGAGCCCTAGGTTAAAATCTTCATTAAGCATTTGAACTGCTTGGATTTTATCAACTCCTTTATACATCATAACAAAGTCAATAACGCTGCCACTTTTGTCGCACCCAAAACATCTAAATGTATTGTTGTCTTTCAGTATTGATAACGACGGACTCTTTACATCTTGATGATCTGGGAACGGACAATGGCATTTGTTATCTCTGTTAAATGTTGCAAGGGAGTAATGCTCAATAACATCCTTTATGGATAAACGATTTTTAACCTCTGTAAAAATGTTCTCCATAATCACTCCTAGTTATTTTGTTCTTTTATCCACTTTTGCAATAAATCGTAGTGAACAACGATTCTTCCACAAACTCGTTTTGCAGGGTAGAACTCTTTATCATTTGCAAGTTTGTAGGCTGATGTCATTCCAATTCCAAGCAACTGAGCCATCTCTTGGATTGAAATACACATTCTTTCTTTTTGCTCCATAATCGCACCTCCTTTCATATAGTAAGGATAAATAACACAGATTTTTTATGTTATCTCCCTCCATAAATTCCGTAGGGAGGTATTTTGCACAAATTTAGCATAAAATTTTGCAAAAAAATAAGAAGCACTTATTGCTTCTTACTCTTGTTATTGTTTTTAATCGTCATATTTTTAAGAGATTCAGTAGTCTCTTTGTAGGTTTTCATTGTCTTTGCAAATTCTATAAGCAAATCTTTTTCATCAAGAGACTTGTTAGCTTCTTTATATTTTTCATAATATTCAAAACCAGAAATTAAATCTTTTTCTCTACTAATTAAATAATTTGCTAATGCTTTTTCTAATTTCCTTAATTCGTTATTGACAGAACCTCTGTGTTTTGTATCTTTATAATAATCATCAACAATATTATAATATTCTTTTAAGGATAATTTTTCTTCAGTTTCTTCAACATTCCAATTGTTTTTGCTAGCTAATTTCATCATATCATCAAGATCATATATCATTCTGGATGTCTCTATAACTGATGCATCACAAAAGTATTTATAATGAATCAAAGGGGCAAATTCTTTAAGTTCAGGAATTTGACTGGCGTTACTTAATATCCTTACGCTTTCTAATCTAAAGCAGAATTCTTCAAATCCAATATTTCTATATCGCTGTCTTTTATAAATCTGTTCACGATATTGTTTTATTTTAACATCTCTTTTTGTTTTATTTTTTAACTTTTTATAAAGTTCTCGCTCTATAATTACTTGTTGACCGATACCATTTAGGAATTTTTCTCTCTCAACAGAATTTAATAATCTTTCATAATCTTTGAATTCATCAACCAAAAGGACACAATAATCATAAGCAAAGTTATCTAACATAAATTTTGCTTTTGCCAAATAATAATTGAAATTATCTACATTTGTTCTTCTAAAAGCTTTCCATTCATCTTTGAAACCATGGATTCTATTTGCAAATTCAAGATATTTTTCTTCATCACCTTTATAAGAAGTGCAGTATTCTAGGTTTTCTAAAGCAATATCTCTTAATGCTTCAGCAATTATCTTTCTTTGTTCTTTCAAATCTATTTTTTCAACAACTGTTTTATAAGGTTCTTTTTTTGCTTTCTCATTTTTTATCATCTCTTGAACATAAATAAGTTGTCTATATTCTGGCAAATTACTTAAAACATCTTTAACTTTATCTCGTAGTTTTTCTTCTTGTTCTAATAATTCATCCATTTGTTTATTAGAAAATCCAGAGTTAATATCTTCTTGCACAGATTCTTCATTAATCATACTTTTTCTCCTATAGGATTATTATAACATACTTAGATCCAAATAGTGTAGGTTTAATGTCAAATAAATAAAAAAGAACGGACTAACAATCCGTTCTTATAAATTTACCCAAATAATTGCACCTTGAGGATGCTTATATTTCCTATAAATGTTATATCTTTTAGCATTTGCAATAATCCAAGCATAAGTTCTTTTATAGGGAAGAGTTGTTATTTCTGCAATATTGTGTTTATCTGAGTTGCAAGCATAATCTTCTAACGTTAATTCTTTACAGTCTACGATTTCACAAGAACCTACAACCAAACCACTACCACTTTGTATTAGTTCTATTTGTCCTCTAATGTTTGTTTTACAACCACGAATTTCCCAGGTCTTTTTACCCTCTAATATATAATCTATCCATGGCTGCTTTATTATCAGTGCTTTCATTAGATTAAGCCACCAAGTGTCAACAATATGTTTGCCATGTATTCTATAACTTTCACATTTACTGCATTTCCGAATTGTTTATATGCCTGATGATCATTTTTATTACATATAAATGTATCAGGGAAACTTTGCAACCTTGCTGCCTCTCTTGGGGTTAATCTTCTTTTAACTTTTCCAATAATAGGTATTTGAACCATTGCAACTAATGCAGGGAATACATTGGGTCTTTTAACTCTTATTCCAGATGGTCTAAATTGTATTAATGCATCCCATATAGAATCACAATCTTTGCCACATTGCCATTCTAGTTTTTGTTCTGTCATGGTAAAGCCTTCTAGATTATTCCATTTTTTCAACCAGCCATCTATAAACGCTTTGTTGTTTTCATATAATTCACGACTGCGTTTAATAAAGTTCATTTTCCATGATGGATATCCTAGGGATGTATAATCATAATCTTTACCAAATTCGTCTGACCAAATTGGAAAGCCTATTACTCTTTCTTTTATTCCTTTAATAAATTCATCCCAGCAAGTTAGGACTTTTTCTTCATGTTCTGAAATGTAATACTTTTCATCAACTTGATTTTCTTCTATAATGCCAGAGGTTAAGAAGTTTATTTCACTTTTATCTTTATTTGGAACCTCTACATTTATTTCTTTTATTCCTAGAGATTCATGTACTCCAAGTATAACAACTCTTTCTCTAAGTTGTGGAATGCCCAATTGATGAGGGCTAATTATAATTGGTTCTTCTGTAATTATATATCCTAGTTCTTTTAAACTATTTTTTATTACTTTCCAAGTATTTCCATCATCATGTGAAGCAAGATTTCTTACATTTTCAAGAATAATATAAGGAGTCTTGTGATATTTTAGTATTCTTATGATTTCAAAGAATAATGTTCCTCTTGTTTCGTCCTCGAATCCTTTTTGATGTCCTGCTTTTGAGAATGCTTGACAAGGAAATCCTGCACAAAGCACTTCATGTTTTGGAATGTCTTCTTCTTTAACATCTCTAATATTATGATCTGAATCTAAACCATAATTTTCTTTATAGGATTCTATTGCAAACTTGTCAATATCAGAAGCAAATACACATTCGCCACCAAGATTTTCTAATGCTTGATGAAAACCACCAATACCAGAAAATAAGTCTATAAATTTAAATTTTGCCATATCTTTTTCCTTTTTTTACAACATTATAAGTAAAAATATCAATAAGTCCAGTAAAACTAGAACTTAAATCTAAATATTTTTAATTTATTATTATTTAAATCCAACATTATTTTTGGATTTCTTGCAACTCCATTTGAGTTTCTAAAATTTGCTTGAAATTTTCCACAAGATTCAATATTCTCTGCATCAACAAAAACAAATACTAGTTCGTTTGGTTTGAAATTTACTTTCCTTCTTCTTGATGGGGCAGCCCTGTTAATTCTTTCAAGTTCATATTTACTAGTTCCACCTTTCAATTCATCATGCCAACGCTTGAAAGATTGATTCTCGTCATCATAGTCGCTATCACCAGTGATAATAATAAATCCAACTTGTCCATATTCTTTAATTGCCTCAACAGATTCATTGAAGCCATTTGTAGGTATCTTACCATTATCTCTTTTATTTTTATCTATACTATGAGCCTTAAAATCCCAAGGAATAGTTTTAAATCCGTCAAACTCCACATTACCATATTTAGGACCAGGAACTTCCATAAAATTATTTTTACCTAATATTCTTTCACACATAAACTGAAAATAAAATCCCGGCCATTCCATTTGTCTCCATTGAGTACTGTCATTATCTTTCATATATTGGATAGATTCTTTACCATCCCAAATAGCAGGTAAGCCAGTCTTTAATTTTTGAAAGATTTGATTCATTTCATTTGTAAACATATTTTTCTCCCTAGTTTTTATTTTCATTTTTCGCAAAATACACATAACAGCCTTTTCTTCCTCTTGACATCATGATGTAATAATTATTTCGTAACAATTTAGAAAATAAATTATTAAATTTTTCTTTTAGTTGATTGTTTTCAGGTTTGTCCAAATAATCAATGATATTATTTGTGGACTTTCTAAAATCAGTAACCATCTTTCCAAAAGAATTCTTTTCTACAATTAAACTTGTAGGTAAATTCATTTCTTGAGCAATGCTTACGATCATCCTATAATGCTTCGCTTCTCTTGGGTTTGCAACTAACCCATTGCTTGTTAGGGTAGCATCTCCGCCTACAATAACAGCGATGTAATCAACATCAAGTCCTGGAAGCCACCATGTTCCAACCCAGAGATTTCCATTGTTTTTATTTAGATAATCTTTTTCTCTAATATATGCCATCCATCTACATTCTTCTTTATTTCCCCAATTGGTAAATAATTTAGAGGATGAATTGTTTTCATTAGTATAATCTTTTGAATCGTTAGACAATAATCCTGCAACAGCAACCGTTTTATTTGGGTTATCCTTGATTAGTTGTTGAATGCTGTTTTGAAAAGACTCAAAATCATTAAATGTCTTAAAATCAAACAAAGAATCTTCAATAAATTCCTTTCCGCCTTTCAAGTAGTTCCTAATGTTCTTTTCAGCAACTTTTGAGCCATTATATCTAATACTGTCTTCAAGATTAAGACTTATAAAATCACTTCTGGATTCTAATGACTTAAGTTCATTAATAGCATTGTTTGCGTTAATTACTTGAGATACATCATAGCAAATTATTAGGGTTGCACCACGATCAATCATTTTTGTAATAATTCCTGGTTGATTGTGTTGGGCTTCATCCATTAAAATTACATACAAATTACCTTTGGTTTTTGCCACATCTCTTTCTAAAGAAAAAGAATATTCAAAAGAGTTTTGTACTTCAGGATATAAATCTCTATAATATGCTGTGTTTTGAGCACCAGAAACAAAAATAGGTCTTACCGTTGAGTGTTCTTTTTCATTCAATAATTCAACATATAAGTTAAGAAGTATTGCTGTTTTACCAGAACCTGCGGCACCAGTAATTCTAATAACTCATTTGCCGTCCTTAATATTTTTCTTTACTTCTTTTACAATGTTTTCTTGTTCTGGAGTTAATATAAACGGAGAGTCTTTTGTTATTATGGATTTCATCGCATCTATAATATCTTTTGATGGCTTATATTCTGCATTTTTCAATTCTTCAATAAGATTATCATTACCATCCAGAATATCGTTTCTTATTACAACTAAAATATCATCAATTTTATTAGTTATTAGTGATTTTTTTGTTTCAATTCTTGGATTACTTTCTTGAATAATCTGCAAACCTTTAATACCACAATTTCTAATATATACAAAAGACTTAACATCATAATCAAAGCCAACATCTGTATAATCTTTAAAAGAAAGATGATGTCTACCTACTTGAATTTGAGGGTGTAGTTCTTTACCTTCTTCTCGATATTCAGAAAATGATAGTTTCTCTATATATTGATCATTCCATTGTTTTGATTCTATAATGAATGCTTTTTTGACTTTATTTGTGTCATATCCACAAATAATCAAATCAATTCCCATTCCACCAGTAGGCAGACTATATTCAACGCCTACAATAACATTATCTGGCAAAGATAAAAAGACTGAGGATTGTTTCAAATCATTAATTAAAGTTTGCCAAGATTGAACTTGTGAAAGTTCTGCAGTAGGATATGTATTTATTAATTCTTGCAATATTGAGTCTGTTGATTGTTCTATAAATGCTTTTTTTGTAGATAAAAAACCTAACATAAATTTCTCCTATGTAAAAATTATAGCATAGTCAAATTAAATTCGTTTCCTTTTTTAAAAAGTTTTTAAAATTTTATTCAGAAAACTCACTATTATATTTTTTCATTCTCTTTTCAAAGGCTTCTAGTCCACCTTCTAAGATATTGCAAACTTGATCTTTGATTGATGGATCTTCTAATGATCCTGATATGTATCTTATGTATCCATCTGTTCTTTTATTGTTATAATCTGCGATAATTACTTGTTCAGAATCAGTATTTACAACTAAATTAGGATTATGTGTAGCTATTATTAATTGCCTTTTTTGTTTTATTGATTTAAACTCTTGTACCAGTTCATCAAAAATTGATTTGTTATCCAAATTGTCTTCAGGCTGATCAATTAATAATGGGTAATTTTCATCATTTAACCTTAGTAATAATTTTATCAAAACAATACCTTTTTGTCCCGCAGATAATTGACTTATATCCATTCCATTAAACATTATATTATAATCAACAATGATATAATCTCCAAAGCAGAGTTCGTATAAACTAAATATATCTTTTTTATTTTTAAATGCGCTTTGCTTCGATAAATCTTTAGTAGTTATATTTATACTGCCATCTTGACTACTGAAAAGGTTTATCAATTGATCAAGTTCCTCTGTTTTTGCATCTTCTAGTAGTGATTTCATCGTTTTTATATATTTGTTTTCAATGTTTTTATTTAATTCAGTTTCTAAAACACCTTTCATATTTATTGATGAAATTATATCATTCAACAAAAGTTCTTGATTAAATCTAATTTGTGGTAAAAATTTGATTTTTGATTTACCAATATTACCAACGGTTGCCTCAAGTTTTGATTGTAAATTAACATATTTTTGGAAAAGTCGTTTTTTTAATAAAATATTTGATATAAATTTATTCTTAATATTGTTAAACATTTGGTTAAAACTTTGTTTTAATTCAGTAATAGCATCTTTTCTATTTATTAAATCGGATTGGTCTTTTTCAAAATTTGTTAATTCATCCTTCCACTTATTATATAATGCATAGGTCTCTTTACTATCATAAATTTCTTTTTCAATTTTCTCAATTTGCGCTTTGCTGTTATTTAACTTTTCCTGCAATTCTTCTTTTTGTATATCGGTTATATTTGCAATTTCTTGAAGTTTGTTCATAAAAGTAGGATTTATACTATAATCTATTTTTAAATTTAATTCATCAAAATCTATATTTTGGTATTCTTCAACTATAAAGTTTGAAAAATCTCGCATTGCTTCATCTAATTTCTGTTGTAAAGTATTTTGCAAATGAACTAGATCCACATGTTTTTTAGTTAAACTATTTAGAAGTTTATTATTTTTAGAAAACTCTTCATTTAAACTTTCTAGTACTGCTAATTCAGTTTCAGAAACCTGTTTGATTTTCGGTTTTGTTTTTTTGTGCCTTTTTATTTGTTTTTCAATCTCAAACAATTTTTCATTAATAATTTGTTCATCTTGGATTTCTTGATAAATACTACGCATGTTTAAAATATAAGTATTAATATAGGTTTGTCCATCACATAATTCAGATTCTATATCCTTGATTTCGCCATCTTCGATCATATCCTTAATATACTTTTGCATCTTTTCATTATTCTCGCAATATTGATTTAACAACGATGGGGAAACATATAATAAATTAGGTTGAAGTTTATTGTAATCAATATTAAATTCTTCAATTTCTGTATTCGAATAATCTTTCTTATAGATTTTAGAATCTTTTAATAGTTTATATCCTCTATTGATAAAATTGTTTTCAGAATCTGATTTGCCATAACTTAATGCAATCATATCTAACAATGCAGTTTTGCCAGAGCCTTTTTCTCCAATTATGGAAATTAGTCCTGTGTTAAAATTAATTTCCTCGGATGAAAACATTTTTGTGTTTTCAATTTTCAATGACTCTATTCTTGTTCCCGCCAAAGATAGTATAGGATTTATAGTTTGTACTTTCACTCTTAAAATAGGTTCAAAAAGTACTTGTTTTAATCCTTCATACGAGATATCAGATTTTATCCATGTTGGTGGAGTTTGATATGTTTTTATATTGTGATTATCAGATGTTATTACTATAGGTAAACATAACTTTGTTGAAGGGAAAACAATTTTGTTATAATCCTCTAAATCTGAGATTTTGCCTGTTTCTAATATGTCTATTTGTTCTAAAATGTCTCTTTTCTGTCTCTTTTTACTTGCAAACTCATTGCATATATTCTCTATTGAATTAGATTTGTGACCTGCATGTATGGTTGTAATCGCCTTACAGTCTTTTGCACATTTTATAAAATTATTAAAGTCAACATACTTTGAAGACATTTCTTCATCGTTTAAAGCCTTGATTTCTTCTGGGTAAAGACCTAATGGAGTCAAAAAATCTTTAGTTATTACATGATTTTCTATATTTGTTGGGAAAATGGCAATAACATGAACCGACTTACTTCCTCCCAAGTTTGTTGTTAATTCTATACCACGCAAAAAAAGAATATCTCCTTTGGATATATCATTTAAATTTTTTATTCTATCAAAATTTATTAGATTATGATCAGTAATCACCGCCGCTGAAACATTAGATTCTTTAAGTTTTTCTACTATTTGTTCATCTGTTATAGATTTATCTTGATAATCATATGAATCGGGAGTGTGTAGATGCAAATCCCATATATGCCATTCAGAACCTCTTGTAAACATTATTGTCTCCTTTAGAATTGTTTTATTTATTATAGCATACTTTTGTTTGATTTGTTGTTTTTTTGCAGAAATTTAAATATATTTTGTAAAACAACTTGCAATTTATCTTTTTTAGAGGTAAAACACAAGACAACCTAAGGAGGGCTTATGAAAAAAATTGTTGAACTTGTGGATTTAAGTTTTAAAAATTCACATGATTACTTTGAGAAATCTATTGATATTCAGCACATAAAAGAAGATTTGATTTCAACTTTTACACCTAGTCAAAAAGTAATGTTTGAAACATTGTTAGAAAGAATTTATAAACTTCATAAACTTGATATTGAAGAACACATTGTTCATACTCACAAGGTGTGTAAAGATATCTTTAAGTTGAGGTAATGGTTATGTTTGAAATTTTGGATATGATTCACAGCATTTTAGAAGAACAAAAAATAACTGCTGAAGAGCAGTTACAATTAAACAAAATATGCGACCTGGAAGATAAGTTTGTTAAAGGCTTTTCAAAAGACAAATGGAAAGAATATTTTGATTTAGATATTGAAAAAGGTTGTCTTAGTAATATGCATATTGATAAAGCGATTATTGTGACTTATGAATTGTGTAAAAAGTTGTTTCAAAAGTAAGGAGTCAATATGAAAGCAAGGTTTATTGATAATGTTCCTAATGCCAGATTGCTTAGGAACAGGCTTGATGAGGGGTTAGGTGTCGAAAGACAATATTTCATTGAAAGGTCGGTTGTGTTAAAGCATCATAACTTTATGTATTTTCGTGATCACCTATCTGGCGAGAACGATATTGTTAAAATGCATCGCAAAGACATGTTTATTGATGATAATGGTGTTTGGCATGTGATTATGGTGTGTTGTGTTAGGGCTGATATAATGATTCTGATATTTAGCGACGGCACTAATTATCCAAAGTATCTGTCTATAAAAAATAATGGTGGCGAACAGGTTGAGCCCAAATTCACCACTTGCAATAGATATTCCGTTTAATTGATTGTAATTGGACGGAATTTTTGTTATACTCTTAATAGAGGTCAATATGGGTAGAAATGTTTTTAATTTTGAGGGCGGAGACTTTTTAACAACAATAGGTGCTGGTTGGTTTGTTTCTTATAAGTATCACGAATCAATAGACCATTCTCACATGAATTGGAAACTGGTAAAAACTTATCAAAATAGGATAAGTGTTTTTAATTCAACAAAAAAATTTCACGAGTTTTGGTTGTCAAAAGTATTAGAAATGAATAATGATAATTTAAATAAAAACAAAGTAAATCTTGGAACTAAAAACATTAAAGAAATGGCATCGCAATTACTTAACAAAAAATAAAAAAGTGATCCCAACTTTGAATTTGGGTCAATTTTTATAAAAAAGTGTACCCAAATCTGTAAAAAGTGTATCAGAAATTGGGTTAAATTGAGTGTTTTTTGTTTAATACAATTTTGATTGTTAAACTCGCTAAACTCCTTGATTTATCGCACTTTTCTTTGTTTAATTGAGTGAATAAAATGACTGTCCCAGGAAATTCTCCTAAGGGCTAGTTAGAGGTTCGATTCCTCTTGGGGACGCCAGAGTGTTAATAGTTTGTGTATGAACTTGTATCTATTAACATTAAAGATAGTGTAACCTATATTCATACATAGGCGACTGCAATGTGGAGATTATTTAATCTCCACCACTATACCAAAATATCGCACTCTCTTTAGAGTGCTTTTTTTATAAATAAAGTATATATGTATTTTTGTGGTTGTTATTTAGATATAAAAAATAAAAATGAAATACATTATAACTTATTAGATTAATTCTTAAAAATATGATATTATTTTTGTTAAGGAGTTGTTATGATTAAAATTTTATTTGTTTGTCATGGGAATATTTGTCGTTCGCCAATGGCTGAATTTATTTTTAAAGATATTGCAAAAAAACAGGGAGTAGAAGAAAAGTTTTATATAAAGTCTTGTGCAACAAGCACTGAAGAAATTATAAGAGGAGTAGGGAATCCTGTCTATCCACCCGCTAAAAGAGAACTTGAAAAACATGGCATAAAATGTGATGGAAAAAGGGCAGTGCAACTTACGAAAAATGATTATGAAAACTATGATATGCTTATTGCAATGGATAACAATAATATAAGAAATATGCTTAGAATTTTGGGTGGTGACCCACAAAACAAAGTTTATAAATTAATGGAATTTGTTGGTAGCAATGCAGATGTTGCAGACCCTTGGTATACGGGGGATTTTGATATAACATATAGAGATATATTAAGTGGTTGCACAGCACTTTTTGATAGTTTAAATAAATTATAAAATATTAAATTTTATAACAAACATACAATTAGTAAAAAATAGAAATTAAAATTATATTTATAATTAATAAAATAAAAAAACACTAATTTTGCTATAATTTTTAGTAAAATTAGTGTTTTTTTTGTTAAAAATATAATACTTTTGCGTTTTTTGATAATTTTATAAATAAACAATATTGTTTAATAGTTCATTATTTTTCAAAAAATACAAAACCAAAAGCACCTGGACCAATATGTGAACCAATTGTGCTACCTAAAATATGTTGAGAAATTTCTTCATTATTTTCAGTCCAAATACTAGAATTAAATTGAATAAATTTATCAAGGTTTGTTCTATTGTTTCCACTCCAAAGAAGACCATAAGGCATTGAAAAATCGAAATTATGATTTTCAATTAATTTTTTAATGGCAATGCAGGATTTTTTGATACCTTTTTCTTTTCCTATAACTTTTACTTCACCATCAACAACGCTTATAAGAGGTTTAATTGAAAGAATTTCACCAAAAAAGGCTGTTGCAGATGAAATTCTACCACCCATTTTAAGATATTTTAAAGTATCAATTGCAGCATAAATGTGAAGTTTATTTTTCTTTTCATTGAGTAGGTTTGCAATTTCTTCTGCTGTTTTATTTTCACTTGAGAGTCTAATTGCGTATTTACAGAGAAGTCTTTGACCAAGTGTTGCACTTAAACTATCAACAACTTTTACTTTTCCATTAAATTTTGTTGAAGCATCGCAGGCGCATTTATAAGTTCCTGATATTTTTGAAGATAAAATAATTGCTACAACATCATTTCCATTATTTATTTCTTTTTCAAAAAGTTCTGTCCATCTAAATTCATTAACTAGACTTGTTTTTGGGAGTTCGTTAGATTTTTCAAGTTTTTCATAAAATTCACTAGGAAGCAAAGTATCTCCATCAAAATATTGTTCTTCTCCAAATTGAACTTCTATTGGTGCAAGAATTATGCCTAGTTCTTCGGCTTCTTTTTTACTAATATCACTTCCAGAATCAATTATAATTTTTACCATTAATTTTCTTCTCCATAGTATTTATATCTTACAAAATAACAAAAGTATTTTACTATATATTTTGTAATTTATCAAGAATAAAATCTAAATAAAAGAATTATTTATTTTTTTTATAAAATAATAAATATGCTTATTCAATATTTTTAAATCCATTTCTACTCCAAAGCCAAAGGGGAGTGTGAATTTCAATTGGTGAAAAATTAGTATTATTTAAAAGATTTTCCCACCTTTTTGCAACTACTAATTGAATATCGTTTTTACTAAATTCATCTTCAGAAATTAGTCCAAGTTTTTTTGATGCTTGAATAATATGTGTATCCGGTGCTATTGTTAAACTATCTAAATTTTTAAATTTTGCATCAGTATACTGAGATAAAACATATAACCAATAATTACATATTTTATTACCAGAAAGATAGGGAAAATCCTTTTTATGCTCAATTTGTATATATTTTTTAATGATTTTTATATCAAAATTGCACTTTTTTAGTAAATTTTCAACATTATTATTAAAGTTTTCATTTAATGTTTTACAAAGAGAAATCCAAATATCAGTTTGTTTATTTTTTTGAAGAGCAAGTTTGTATTTTGTTAAAGCAGACATAATTTCTTCTTTTGATTTTTTTAAAACAAGGTCTGGGTAAAATATAAAACTTGTATTTTTATCATTAAATGTAAGTGTTGCACTTTCCCAAAGTTTATAAGAGTTTCGTTGATAGTTGAGAGCCATTGGAAGTGTAAAGAAAAGATAATTTTCTCTTGAAGATTTTATAAGTTTTGGATTATAATCTTCAGGCATAAATTCACCACCAAGTTTTCCACTTTTCCACATATTATATATTTTATTAATTTTATATAAAATTTCTTGTTTATTCATACTATTCACCTATGAATTTATTATAACATTTTTATAATAAATGTAAAAATAATAAATATATAAAGTGAAATAATATTTATCATTAATAGTTGTTTATTTTCAATTATTGACAAAATTATATTAAAATATTATATTATATATTACTATGAAAAGTATTGAATTTATAAAAGATAAATCTAGTTTAAAGTATTATTTAATTTCAATTATTTGTATTTTATGTGTATATTCAAGTTTATTAATTAAATTATTTTCGCCACTACTAGATAATATTTATTACGGAAATATTACAGATGTTTTAATTAATTCGTTTTCTCTAGTTTTGTGGGCACTGGAATTAATTATACTTTGTTTATTATGTAAAAAATTTAATATAAATATTTTTAGCACAAAAGAGAATAAACATAAAGAATTACCACTTTTAAGGCTTATTATTCTTTTTATTTTTGCAATTATACCTATGCTTGCTGTTAGTATTTATCTCGATTTTACTATAAAAATCGTGTATGAACTTGGAGTTAAAGTTACTGTTTGGGGTTTTGTTCAAAATGCAATAAATATGGTTTCGTATATTATTAGATTTGCATTTATCACTATTTTTATAAATTGTATTCATCTAGGCTTTGAAAAAAATATAAAGTTTAATAATGAAAAGTTTAACAAGTATTTTCCGTTTGGTGCAATTTTTAGTTTTTTAGTTTTTGGAATTTTGGATTTAATTTTTATCAGCAACAATTTAAAAGTGTTTTATTTATTAATGTCATTTGTTTATGGTATAGTTTATCTTCTTTCAGATAGAAAATTTGCAACCACATTTATTGTATCTTATCTTATTTGGCTATTATAGGGAATTATTATGAAAAGATTTTTAAAAGATAATATTTTAATTTTTACTTATTTTGCTATGGCTTGTTTAATCGAACTAATTGGAGTATTTGTTACAAGTGGAAAGTTCTATATAAAAAGTCCATGGGTGTTTTTGCTTGTTCAACTTATTTTTGTTTGTGTTTTATTTTGTATAAATACTAATAAAGTTAGGCATATTGTAGCATCTTGTTTCTTAGCAGTATTTATGATTGTCAATATTGTTTTCGTTGTTTTATTTGAAATGACAGAAACAATGTTTGATTATGGAATGCTTAATTTAAAAAATGATGCAATGGCAATACTTGAGAGTATTCCTATAAATTTTGTATTTTTCACCTGTTCTGGGCTTATGATTGCACTTTTTATAGTTTTTGGTTCAAGATATGCAAGACACAATAACTCAAAATTTACGTATAAATTTTTAAAAATTATTGCTCCTATTTGTTTTGCTATACTTATCGCTTTAAATTCAACTGTTTTATATTTTAGCAATGTTAATAATAAAAAAGATATTTATGAAAAACTGTATAAATCAAATGACGCAAGTTATGCTCAAAAGGGAATTACGGCGAATTTTTTAAGTGAAATGTTTAAGGGGACATTTTTATCAGGAGTAAAACTTGGAGATGAAAATGAACTTGAAAACTATATTTATAGTGAAGTTTATAATTCAAATTTTAGCACTAATAAAACGAAACTAAATTTAGTTACTATGCTTGTTGAGTCTTTTGAGTGGACATCATTTATTCAAGATTTTAATTTATTTGTTAATGGTTATAAACTTATTAATCCAAGCACCAATGAGCCTTATCAAGAAAAAGAGGCAAATGAAATTTTATCTTTGCTTTATCCAAATATTTATGATTACTATAAATCATCAATCGCACTTACTAACTTTTATAGTCGTGAAAAAACAGATATTGCTGAGAACCTTTCAATTATAGGTTCATATCCAACAGATGCTTATATTAATTATGACTTTCCTGAAAATACAATTTCTTCATCACTTGCAAATGTTATGAAAAATTTATATGGCAATGACTTTGCTTGTAATGCTTTTCATAATGGAACAGTAACTTTTTATAATAGAAGTGTTGAAATGCTTTCGGTTGGTTTTGATAAGTTTTATGGTGACAAGGATATGTATGAAATGGGAATGCCAAATCACTTTGAAAATGGTGAGAGAAATCTTGATAGTGATATGATAAAGACTTGTGCAGACTTAATGTTTCCAACTGATAAAAATTTTTATACGCATATAACAACAATTACAATGCATGGACAATATACTTATCGTGAAAACTTGAAAGAGCAAGGTTACTACGATGAAATGGCAAAATATGGTATAAAAGCAAAAGATGAAAATGAAAATGATTCTTTTGGTTATAATAATTTCTTCTATTATTGTGCTTGTGTGAAAGAGTTTGATACAGCACTTGGCGAAACAATGAAGCAATTAGATGATAGGGGATTAAAAGATAACACTGTAATATTATTATTTGGTGACCATAACACTTATTATTCAAGTTTATCAAATTATGTAAAAGATATAAGTGATACTGATGCTAATAATTATACTAATCTTTTTAGAGTTCCTTGTATGATATATTATCCGAAAATGACAGAAATTTTTGATTATGTTGAAAAAAATAAAAGTGAAAAACTTGGAACAAGATATGTCATAAATGAATATAAAAATAGTAAAAATGAAAATGTAAAAAATTTGCAAGTGAAAAAATTTACTTGCACAGCAGATATAGTTCCAACTCTTATGGATTTACTTGGCATTAACTACTTTGAAAATTTATATTTTGGGCATTCAATTTTTGATGATAGAGAAAGTGTTCTTTATTCAAGAGCATACAATATGTTTATAACAGATAGTTTATATTTTTCTAGTTTAAATAATATAAAATATGTTAGAGAAAAATATGAAGAAAAAGACCCTGCTAATAGGTATGCAGATCTTACAAATTATAAAAAATCATTACATTTAGAATTAGTAGAAAAAGAAGCAAAAGTCTTGCTTAAAAAATTAGATGCTTGTAATAGAATTTTTTATAATGATTATTTTTCAAGAATAAATCTTAATATTTCAAATAAAACAAACTATCAATTATTTGTTGAAAAATTAAATAATATTAATTAAATTAATAAAAACGCCGTGTTTTCAGTATAAAACACGGCGTTTTTTGCGTTTTTTGCAATTTTTTATTTAATAAATATTTCAATATGATTTTTTATTACTTCAAAATTAAATGAACCTTCAAGTCCTTTTTCACCATCAATATTTACAGGTGTGTTTTCTTCAAGTTCAATTCTACATTTATTAATAGGGATAACTACACAGTTTTTAACTTTTTCAATACTTGTTGCGCCAAATAAAAATAATTTAAAAATAGTAAAAAGTGATTTAAGCGAAACTGATTTTTTATTTTTTTCAACAAACACAACTAAGCAAACATTGTCATTATTAAAGTTTGAATTATTGATTTTAAATCCACTGACATATCTTCCGTTTGCAAAAATTCCAAGAATTATATCTGTCTTAATTTCAAGTTTATCAGAGATGATATGAAATGGAAATTTTTTAGTTGTTCCAAGTTCTTTAATTCCTGAAAAGACATAGGCAAGTTTTCCAAAAGCATTTTTCTTTTTTTGTTCGGTTGTGTAACTTGATGCAGTGAATAGTCCAAAAGCACAAACATATAAACCATATTTTTCATTTACTTTAAAAATGTTGCATTGTCTTGTATTTCCCTTAATAATAATTTTAAGAGCCTTTTTCACATTTTTAGGAATTTTAAGAGAACTTGCAACATCGTTTGTAGTTCCTGCGGGAATGTATCCAATTCTTGGTCTATTCTCCATAGGTGAAATTCCATTAATAACTTCATTTAGTGTTCCATCTCCACCTGCAACAATTATTGAATCATAAATGCCACAAGCCTCTCTTGCAAATTTTTCTGCATCGCCAATTTTTTCAGTTGGTCTTACATCAACAATTTCGTAGCAAGTTAGAAGTTGCTTTATTATATAATCTTTCTTTTGATTATGTTGTTTATTTCCACTTTTAGGGTTAAAAATATAAATGCATTTCATAATTTTATTTTAACACTTAAATATTTGATTGTAAAGTGATAGATAAAATTTATTGTTATAAAAAAATGTAAAAAATTTTATAAATTACTATTGAAATATAAAAAAAATTATTATATACTTAGTGTATTAAGGAGATATAATTTTATGTCAAAATATAATTCTTGTAAAAAATTAGTAACACTTGCAGAAATGTATGGTAATGATATGCGTCTTCATGGTATGAGTATGTATTGGAATAATCCTACAACTTATGAAGATACAACAACTGAACTTACTGAGTGTGATTTGTTTAAAAAAATTGGTATGTATGATAGAAGTATTTTGCTTACATATGGTCAACAAATGAAACAATATGGTATGGGTTGCTATGCTCAAAATGGTGCTTGTGCAGCACTTTATGATAGATATGTGAATAATGGTGGAGTTCCAAATCCTTTTGTAGGCAAGGAAGTTGAAAAAGGTGTAGAAGTAGAACCTGAAAGAGAAATGTAATTAGAATTTCGAAATTTTAATCTAAGAAAAAACTACGAAGATTTCTTCGTAGTTTTTTTTGTGTAAATTTTTATTAATTTGTGTAAAATTTTATTAAATTGAAAAACCATTTTCTTCAAATGTTGTATCATTTTGTTTTTTAGAATCTTGTTTTTCTGCTGATTTTTGTGTTGGATTAATTCCTATATTATAAAGTTCTTTAGCAAGATTAGAAAATTGCTTATTTTCATAAATTAAATTTATAATTTCTTGGCTAGAAATTTTAAGTTTGTTTTTATCTAAATATGATTTAATATCTTTTAATAAATAGAAAGAAATATCTTTAATATCTTTGCTTTTTAAAATAGTTCCTTCTGTTATATTTTTTTCTCTTTCAGCAGACTTTTTTATGAATTGTCTAACTGCGTAAGAATTCTCAATTAAATAATGTAAGTCACTAAGAGTTCTCATAGCAGGAACTGCTGGGTCAATAAGTTCAGATTTTATTGCATTGAAGTTTTCTATTCTTTTATTTGATTCGTTAATAGAGTTTTTATAAGACTTTTCAGCATTTAAAACAACATTTTCAAATTCCTTTTTTTGTTTTCTTCCTAGTGGTTTTATTAGTTTACCAAAAAATGTTGGCTCAAAACTTTCAAAATCCTTTTTATATCTTTCAATAATTTTTTTGTAATCTTCAATTCTATATTTTTCTTCTGTAATTTTTGGAGAGATAAAGTCTTTATCTACTAAAACTTTATCATCAATTACCATATAATCAAAATCACAGTAGTTTGATTTGTAACATTCCATTTGGTGAAGAAGTGAATGTTCTGCTTTGGGAAGGTTTAATGTTTTTACTAAATTTTCAAGATATTCTTTCTTTTCAAGATATGATTTTACATCAGTGCTACTATTTATTTTGTTGTGTTCATCTATATATGTTTCTATAATGCCCTTAATGGTAGCAGTGATATCTGTTTTATCCTTGTCTCCGTCAATATAGATTTTATCTTCATAAACGTTTAATTTTGCCTTAGGTCTGCTTTCATATTCAAGTTCTTCTTCATAGCCTTTAAGTTTATTTTTTTCAGTTCTAAGTTTGTTTTCAAGGGAACTTTTTTGGCTTTTTAAAGAACTAATCTCAAGTCTATAAGAAGATTCTTTTGCTGAATTAGAAATAAAATTGTATGTTCCAATAGGCCTTATTGAACTAATAGCCATTTGTGTAAAACCAATATGCTTCATTGTTATAGAATGACTCACATTGCTTTCTGCTTCACGAATATCTCTGCTAATTTTTGAAATTTCAGATTCTAAATCAGAAATAACTTTTTTTTGATTTTGTATTTTCTTTTCAATTTCAGTCATAAAAGCCTCCAAAATTTAACTTACAAATTAAGTATAACATTTTAACAAAATTATTTCAATATCTATAATTAAATATTTCATAAAAAGAAAAAATGTTTTTAGGGTTATTGACCTTTATTTTTGTTTAATGTATAATGTATCTAGTTCTAAAAATATATAATAATAGTTAAATATAAAAGGTAAAATTATGAAATTAAAAAATGTAAAAAAACTTACTAATGAAAGATTTTTAAATATGTTCGACCTTGAGTATGAACATAATGGTGATATAATTCACTGGACTCTTGCGTCAAGAAATAGTGCTGAAGACCTTGTGAGTGTTACAGGAAAAGAAAAAATTGATACGGTTTGTATAATTCCAAAGGTTGTTAAAAATGGAAAAGATTGTGTAATTTTAACAAAAGAATTTAGACAACCTATTAATGATTATGTATACTCATTTCCAGCAGGAATAGTAGAAAAGGGTGAAGATGTTTTTGAATGCTGTGCAAGGGAACTTAAGGAAGAAATTGGTGCTGATGAAATTTCTCAGGTAACTAAACTTACAGATATTTGCTATAATAGTGAAGGTATGACTGATGAAAGTGTAATGATGTTTGAAGTTGTAATTTCTAAACTTGGCAAACAAAATTTGCAAGACCACGAAGATATTAAAGTGTTTATTATTCCTGTTGAAGACCTTGAAAAGTTTACAAAAGGTAAAAAACTTAGCACAAAAGCAGGTATTTATTGTCCAATGATAACTAGAGAGTATGAACTAAAAAAACAAATAGAGTCGCTTAAAAATCCTACTGAAATGGGTAGTGGAGAGTAGTTTTTATTTTTTTAGAAAATAAAATTGAAATAATTATAAAAAAGGAATAGCCAATTGCTATTCCTTTTTTTATTTAAAAATATTAAAACTTTATAATTATGAAATAATTATTTTATTCTTTTTTGTTTAAACTTGAAACTTTAATACTCATTGCTCTTTTTTGTGAAATAAAGTAAACAAGATAAATTACAGCAATTGCTAAGCCTAAGACTAAAATAACTATTGCAAAGATAGGGAGTGCTGAAACACCAACTGATCTAGCATAGTTCCACATTGTGACAATGTCGTTGTTTTTATCGCCAAAGTCTCTCATCATACCAAGGTCATTTATGCTTCTATTATAATCATTTTCACTGTCATCAATCTTTTCAAAAGGGTAACGCCAGTTAGAATCGTCCATTTCTCCAAAACTATTAAAGAAGTAATCTTCAAATTCTTCCCAACTTTCAAAGTCGTATTCGCCTTCAAAACTATCTAAAACTTCTTGATCTAAATATTCAGGAGCATTTACAATGTATCCTTCAGCAAGTATTGCACGTGCCTCTTCACTCTCAAGAACCACTTGATTATCAACTGCTGAAGTGTATCCAATTTCAAGAGTATTTGCCGCTGAAACTTCTGCTGTGTTTAAGAAGTTTATAAAGAGTTTTACTGCTGTTTCATGCTTAGGATTATAAGTTTTTGGAACAACCCAGCCATCGAACCAGATATTTCCGTAGGTGTGAGGAACATAGTATCCAAGTTCGTAGTCGCCTTCGCCATCATTAAGGTCATCATTCCAACTTTCTTCTACGGCATATAGAGCGTCTCCACTCCAAGCAAGGTCAACCATAGCATTACCGATTAAAAGGTCATCTTTTCCAAAGTCAACTTCGTAGCCAAAAAGTTCATTTTTTTGTTCAACTAATGCTTCTTTTGCAAGTTCAATAATATTATCATCAACGGTGTTGATGAGTTCACTTGCTGTAAGGTCAGTATATTGTCTGCCGTCTTCCATTGTAAGGTTATCAAGTTTTCCTGTTTCCATTAAATAAAATAGTGTTGCTGCATAACTGTCACGGATACTGTCTTTCATAAGAATTGAGCCACTAAGTTCTTCTGATAAAGGAATTATATTTCCTTCTTTATCACGCTTACCACTGTCGTTAAAAAGTATACCCCAGTTAGCAGTGTTCATTATTTCTTTATCGAAAATTCCAAGTCTTTTAAATTCTTCTTTATTGTATAAAATTCCAAGTGTTCCATACATATAAGGAACCATATAGTCAAGCATATTTGCACTATACGAAGTTCCATTTTCTTTAGTGCAAGTAATATTACCAAAACCTGCGTCAATTTTTTCAATAATGTTGTTGTCAAGATTTTGACTGTAATGTTCATAGCCAACTAACTTACTTGTGTCTAAATATTTAGAAACATCTTCTGAAAAGTAGTTAAGTGGAACTAAATAGTCCATTTCCATTAATTTTTGAATAGCGTATTCACTAGGGCATATAACGTCAACTTTACTGTCGCCCTTAGTGATTTTTGTTATCATTGTTTCGTTTGTGTCAAATGTTGTATAGGTAATTTTAATATTTTTACCTGTAACTTCTTTATAATATTCTTTGAAGTCATCTTCAAAGTCGTAAATATAATCAGCCCAGTTATAAATTACAATTTCGTCTGCCTTTGCTGTATTTTCTGTTGAGCAAGCAGAGAGTGAAAGGGTAATGCTAAATAGCATAAATACAAACATTATACTTGCAAAAATTCTTTTCATTAACTGCCCTCCTTTTTACTATTTTTCTTTATGTTAGAAACTAAAAGGAAAGTAAGCATTAATACAAAGAAAATACTAAATACTGCAAGCCAGAAAGGCTCTAAAGATTTAACTCTTGCGTCTTCATAGATGTAGGTTGAAAGAGTTTCAATACCTGTGTCACCTTTGTTGAATTGAGTGATAATAAAGTCATCAAGGGAAAGAGTGAATGCCATTGCAAAACCTGAGATAATTCCTGGCATAATGTAAGGGATTACAACTTTAAAGAGTGCTTTAAATGGGTTTGCTCCAAGGTCAAGAGCGGCTTCATACATATTAGGGTCCATCTTTTGAAGTTTAGGGAGTATTGAAAGAATTACATAAGGTGTGCAGAACGCAACGTGGCTAATTATAAGTCTTGCCATACCTTGTGGAATTGCAAAACTAAATGCTGCAAAAAACACCATAAGAGATACTGCCATAACAATTTCACTATTTATCATAGGGAGTTGATTAACTGTAAGAGTTGCTTTTCTCCAATGCTTGTTTAGTGAATAAATACCAATTGTTGAGAAAGTTCCAAGAATTGTAGCAATAATACTTGATGATATTGCTAAAATTAAAGTGTTTTTAATAGCAGAAAGTAAGTTTTCTGTTTGAGCGCCACTTGTAAAAATTGAAATGTAACTATCAAAGTTAAAACCATCTCTAAAAGTAAAGTCGCTTCTACCTGAAAAACTAAATATAATAACTGCAACGATAGGGAGGTAAAGGAGCATTAAAACTAAGAGAAGATAACCTTCTGCAAAAAATCTTTTAAGTTTTGATTCTTTCATAGTGAACTTTTAACCTCCTCTTCTTTATTTGTTAAGTTTACGAATACGTTTGCAATAATAACTAAAACGAGCATAACAAGGCTCATAACACTTCCTACACCAAAACTATTTACGGTTTTAGAGAAGTGCATATTGATTGCATCGCCAAATAAGTAAATTTTACTGCTTGATAAGATTTCAGATATAGCAAATGTTGAAATTGCTGGGATAAAGGTCATTGTGATACCACTGATAATTCCAGGAACTGAAAGTGGTATTAAAACCTTTAAAAAAGTTATAAATTTGTTTGCACCAAGGTCGCTTGCTGCTTCAAAGTAAGATTTATCTATTGCAGCAATTGTTGTATGGAGTGGAAGTATCATATAAGGAAGGTAGTTATAAACCATACCAAAGAGAACAGTTCCCATACCAAGGTTGATGTCTAGTGCTAAAAATATTGCCTTTGTAGATAAAGTTCTAATAAGGAAATTTACCCACATTGGAAGAATGAATAATAAAACTAATACTTTGTTTGATGCGTGGTATTTTACAAGTAGTAGTGCGACAGGGTAGCCAATAACAAGACAAATTAATGTTGTGATAATACCAATGAGTAGTGAGTTGCCAAGAACAGTCATACCACCACCAGCATCTGAGAAAAATTCAATAAAATTATTAAATGTTAAAGTTCCTTTATCTGATAAAAATGCGTTAATTAAGATAATAACAAGTGGAGTTACAACAAAAAGTAGCAAAAATATCATATAAGGATAAGCAAATGTTTTACGAGAAAAACGAAATTTAAGCTTCCCCTTCATTAGTTTCTTCCTCCTTTACCTCAACTTTTTCAATTATCATTTTTTCAGGAGCAATTTTAATACCAACTCTATCGCCAATGAGCCACTCATAGTCAGTATCAACAAAGAAATCGTAGTAAGTATCAGTTCTTACAATATATTGCCAGTAACTTCCTTTATAAATTGAAGAGATAACAGTTGCACCAATAATTCCGTCTTCTTCATCGTCGGTAAGTTCTACATCATCAAAATCTACGCTAACTTTTACCTTTGTTCCAATTTCAAAGTCGCAGTTGCAAGGGAATTGACCTTCACAAAGTTCAACGGTATTTTCTTCAGTAATTTCACCAGATAAGGTGTTAATAAGTCTTGCCTTATGCATAATGTGGAAATCAAATGGTTTAATATAAAGACCAATTTTATCTCCTGCTTTTACATTAACGTTATCGTGAATAATAATTTCATTTCTTTCTTCGCCGAAGGTAAGGGCTGTTACTTGGTAGTGATCGCCTTTAAATACACAGGTTAAAACTTCTGCTTCGATTAAACAATTACTATCAGTAGTATCTACAATTTTTATATCTTCAGGTCTAATAATAACGTCGATAGGTTCGTTATACTTAAATCCCTTGTCAACGCACTCGAATTTGTGGCCTGAGATATCAACGCAAAAATCTTTTACCATAATACCTGATAAAATGTTACTTTCACCGATAAAGTCAGCAACAAAAGCATTTGCAGGTTCGTCGTATACTTTTGTAGGAGTTCCGATTTGTTGAATAATTCCATCTTTCATAACAACGATTTTGTCAGACATTGTGAGAGCTTCTTCTTGGTCATGGGTGATGTATACAAAAGTAATTCCGAGTTTTTTATGCATAGACATAAGTTCAAGTTGCATATCTTTTCTCATTTTAAGGTCAAGTGCACCGAGTGGTTCGTCTAAAAGGAGAACTTCAGGCTCATTTACAAGCGCCCTAGCGATTGCAACTCTTTGTTGTTGTCCACCAGAAAGGGAATTGATTGAACGGTGTCCATAGTCTTCAAGGTCAACCATTTTAAGTGCGTTATTAACTTTTTCTTCAATTTCCTTTTTAGTAAGTTTACGCATTTTTTGAACCATTTCACCTTTTTTATTTGGAGCAGGTTCGCCATCAGGAACGAGTTTAAGTTTTAAACCAAAAGCAATGTTTCCAAAAACTGTGAGGTGTGTGAAAAGTGCATATTTTTGAAACACTGTATTAATGTTTCTTTTATGTGGTGGAAGTTCTGTAATGTCCTTGCCGTTAAAATAGATGTGACCTTCTGTTGGTTGTTCAAAACCTGCAATCATTCTAAGAGTTGTTGTTTTTCCACAACCTGATGGTCCAAGAAGTGTAACGAATTCGCCACGATTAATTGTGAGTGATAAATTTTTGACAACCAATTTATCATCATAACATTTATTTACATTTTTAATTTCGATAATTTTTTCGCTCATATTATTCTCCTAAAAATTTGATGGGGTAGTTACCCAAAGAATTTTACTTTTACTTTTGCTAATATTTTTTATTTTGTGCTGTTTTTGTCCATCTATTGAAAAACAATCACCTTTTTTAAGTTTATAGTGTTCTTTTAGAGTAATAATTTCAACTTTTCCCTCTAAGATATACCCAAACTCTTCTCCGTTAAAAGGCAGTCGCTGTTCTGATTCAGCATTTTCGGGAAGTGTTAAGATAACAGGTTCTAACTCTTTTATTTGAGAATCGGGGACAAGCCAAGTATTTGTTCCACCACCATTTTGAGAAGTAAAGTAATCATTAGGGGTATATACAACTTTTTCATTTTTTGTTTCAACAAAAAATTCTTCTAAACTAATACCAAGAACATTTAGTATATCTTGAAGTGTTGCAATAGACGGAGAGCATAGGTCATTTTCAAGTTGTGAAATGTAACCTTTAGTTAGTTCCGTTCGTTCTGCAAGTTCAGATTGCGTAAGACCAAGTTGAAGTCTATATTGTTTTATCTTTTCGCCAATTTTTACCATAATTCCCCCTTTTTATTACAAAAAAACGCCCATAGATAAACCAATAAAATATTTTATTGTAGCCGCATTTCACGACGAATGCACTATGTCATTCATATACGATAAAATAAAATATGGCCCATCTATGGGCAACTAATAAAGAGTATATATAAAGTATATAATGTTGTCAATACTTTTTTTAATTTTACTAAACTTTTTGTTTAAAAATATAAACTTTTATAACTTTTATTTATAATAAATAAACAAATTATAAATAAATAAAAA
>JAFTMY010000168.1 GCA_017452165.1 Clostridia bacterium
TAATAAAACTAATTCAAATACAAATTGGTTTTCTAACAATAATATAAAAACAAGTATTAAAAATAATAAATCTAATAAAAATAAAAAATAGTTTTAAACCACTTTATTAAGTGGTTTTTTTATTTTTCAGGCATTTCGTAAAATAATATAGAAGAGTTTAAATTTTCACTTTTTTTAAAAATATCTTTTATGATTTCATTAACTCTATCAAGATTTTCATAAGTTCCGATAATTAAACCATATTTTGAATCTTCTAATCTAATGTTATCTAAAAGTAGAATTGAATTTGATTCATCATTAGTTCCAATTTGGTTGCCTTGAACCAAATTTCTTTTGTCTTGCGATAAAATACAAAAATTAATCATAATACCTCCTTTTTAATAATTTAAGTAAATTATTTACTAACTAAAAATAATATTACCAAATAAATTACTTAATTGCAAGAGTTTTAGTAAATATTTTACTATTTTTTTAAAATTTTATATTATAAATCTAAGAAAATGGGAGGTTTTTATAATGAATTTGAAAATTTTAAGAAATGAAATAGGGTTATCGCAAGATGAATTAGCACAAATAATGGGATTAAAACAAAAAACTTATTGTAATTATGAAAATGGAACAACAGAACCGAATATTGATACTTTATGTAAATTAGCCGATTATTATGGTGTAAGTTTAGATTATTTAGTAGGCCGCAAATTTAACGATGAAATTGGCTACTTAGAAAAAGCCGATAAAGAAACAATTAAATTGTTTTTAACCTTAAACGAACTTAACAAGGTAAAAGTTGCATCATTTATTGCAGGACTTCTCGCAGTCCAAAACTAAAACAAAGGAAAGGTATTTTATGAATAAAAAAATATTAAGTTATTTTTATTTATGAAATGGGAAAATCAACAGAAAATGAAATTGCTAGTATTGAAGAGCAAATTAAAATTTTAAAAACAAAAAATATTGCTTTAACAAATTTCTTGCTAGGTCTTCTGTCAGCATCAGAGTCGGAAGATAATGCAGAAAAAAAAGCACCTGAACAATATCAGATGCTTGAAAATTTAATTGAAAATAAAAGCACCTCCAAAAATGAGCAAATATATCTCATAGAAGGAGGCGAAGAGATGAAGTATAGAGGGATTACAATAAAAAAGAGGCAAGGTTGTCAAACTTGGTATGCAAGGTATCGTGAAAATGGTAAACAATTTTATGTGAGTGCTAAAACTCAGCAAGATTGTTATAATAAATTAAAAATTGCATTAAAAAATAAAAGTAAGAGAGAACTTAAAAAACTATCACAAAATCTTGAAGTTAAAGAACCTAATGCAATGAGTTTTAATGATTGGGTTAAAAAATGGATTGAATTATATAAACAAGGTGTGAAAAGTGGAACACTAAAAGAGTATAATGTTTGTTTAAATCACTTAGAAGGACTTAAAAAGAAACCTATTAACAAAATAACTAGCATTATGATTATGGAAGAACTAAACAAAATAACAGGCGAACGAACAAAACAAAAGGTGTATGAGTTTGCAAATGGTGTTTTTAATAAAGCACTTGCAAATGAAATTATTAAAAAAAATCCTATGCTAGTAATTGATAAGCCTAAGCATATCAGAGTGAACGGCAAGGCTCTCACTAATGTTGATGAAGTTAAAATTGAAAAAATATTAATAGAGAAAAAACTAGATATGTTTTTAGTATGTTTGTATCAAGGGCTTAGAAAAGGTGAGATGTTGGCACTGACTAGCAGTGATATAGACTTTGAAAACAAAACACTAACAATTAACAAAAACTTAAACAAAGATAACATAATCGACACAACAAAAAATGTTTATAGCAATAGGGTTATACCACTTTTTGATAAAACAATTGAGGTTTTAAAAAAATATAAAGATGTTGAAGGTCGAATTTTTAACTATAACCAAAGAAAATGTGAAAAGGAATTTTTAAAGGTTGTTGCAGAACTTGGCACAAAATATACCATACATAGCCTGCGCCATACATTTGTTACAAAGTGTCAAGAGGCAGGAATACCACTTCATATTATTCAAAGATGGGTCGGACATAACATCGGAAGCAAGGTAACAAATACTGTTTATACTCATACCAGAGAGAGGGCAGAACTCGTAAATATTGAAAAAATGAACAATTTTAACTAAAAAAACGGCTAAAAATCGAACTCAAATTGAACTCAAAAGACAAAAAACACAAAAAAAACGCCGTTAATAATGTATTTTTTATACACTTATAACGGCATTTTTTACATTTTTGGCAGAGGTGGAAGGAATCGAACCCTCCTCAGGAGTTTTGGAGACTCTTATTCTACCGATGAACTACACCTCTATTACGAGAATTATTATAGCACATTTAATAAATGTTTGTCAATACAATTAAATTAATTGTTTGAAATATTATTTTATGTTAAAATGTTTAATAGGTGGATTTTTATGAATATTGTATTTTATGATAATGATTTATTTGATGTGATAGATAAAATTAGTTTAAAACTAGACTTAGATAATTATAACTTTAGAAGTTTTGAAAAATTCTTATTGCCATTTACAAATGTAAATGAAAAAGAAACTCACCAAGAAAGAAATCTTAGTCTTAGTTTAGTTAAAAACTTTAATGTTTATATTTTTGCAAGTTCTTCTATGTTTTTTTTATCAAGCAAATTTTTAAGTTTTGTTGAGGTTTGCAAAGATAATAAAATTAACATAAGTGCTAAAATTGTGCTTTTAAAAAGCAATGATAAATCTTCTGAAATAATTCAAATGTGGATAAATAAGATTAATCTAAACTATAATTTTGACCTAAAAATTAAGTTAGAAATAGAGAAAGATTCCTATCTAAAATCCTTAGATGATATTTTAAATATTTTACAAAATAAAGAAAGTGATTCTAGTAACAAAATATCTTTTACTCAAACTATACAAACTAAAATGTTTGAGGAAGAAAAAAAAATTGATGAGGAAATAAAAAATAATGTAACAATCTATACCGATGGTGCTTGTTCAGGAAATCCTGGTGCAGGTGGTTGGGGTGCTGTTTTGATTTATGGCGACAAGATAAAGGAAATATCAGGTTTTGATCCTCTTACAACTAATAATAAAATGGAACTTTTGGCAGTTATAAAGGCGCTTTCAATTCTTAAGCAAAGATGTAATGTTGAACTTTACTCTGATTCTGCTTATGTTGTAAATGCTATAAATCTTGGGTGGCTCAACAATTGGAAGAAAAATGGATATAAAGGTTCTGATAAAAAGACTGTTAAAAATATTGAACTTTGGACAGAACTAGATAGTCTTCTTGCTTATCATAAAGTTACTTTTATTAAGGTCAAAGGTCATGCAGATAATGAACTTAATAATAGATGCGATGAACTTGCAACAAGTGAAATTGCAAGAAATGTAAATAATCAAATTTAATAAAAATGTCAGCAAATTATTTGCTGACATTTTTTTAAATATTAAAGTTTTTTGAACGGAATAAAATTGTATAAATAACAGTTGAAAAAATAGGTGCAAAACTTACTATTGTAGGTATTATCCAAAAAAGGTGATTGTAGTTTGCTTGATAGAAACTATAAAAGCCAAGTTGAAGATTTAAACAATAGGTAATAAGTAAGAGTTGAATTGATATTATAACTGATATTATAAGCATAACTCTTGACGAATGTTTTGCAGGAATTTTTTTGTATGGATTAAATAGATATAAAACTAAATAGTATATAAAGTAGATTATAAATGGTATAAAACCATATAAAAAGTAAGTAAATGAAAAACCTGTCATATTTTTTAAGTTTGTGCTATCCATTATAATAAACATTGCAGATAAAACAAAAACATAACCAAATAGCAAAATTAAACTTTTAATTAAGTTAAGTTTGTTTACTTTTATATAGTTTTTAGAAGATGTAAATGAAGATGTTTTGTTAAATTCTTTAACAGTAATTCCTTCATTTTTATATTCTTCTTTAAGTGATTGAATATCTTTTGCAGTTGTAACTTCTTCGCTAGGAACGATATAATTATTTATAGCATATTCGTTTAAATCTTTAACTTTTTGCTTATAACTTTCGTTTTCTTTTTCGTTAACTTGTTCATATATTGATGTTAAACTGCTGTAATAATTATCTTTTTGACTTTCTTGAGAATAAGCAAAAACACTTCTATTTATAATATCATCAAGTTCTTCTCTAGGAGCAAAAAGAGATTCATATTTTTTTTCTTCTTCAGAGTTAAAATCAACATATTCCTCTTGATGAGGTTCATCGTTTTTGTAAGTAACAATGCTATTACTACTATTTAAATTTTGTGATGAATAGTTACTTTGTGATTTTGTTGAGTCTAGTGATATGCTATCAAATAAAAAAGTCTCACTCTCATCTAAGGTAGAAGGTGTTTCATTTTTAATTGGAGAAATTATATTTGTGTTATTTTCATTAACTATAGGCTTTTGATTATTTGTTAAGTTATTATTAGTTGTTAAACTATGATAGCCGTCATCATTAGTAAAAGTAACATTTTTTGAAGAATTTAATTCATTAAGTTCACTTAAAAAGTCAAAAGTGTTTTCTTGGACATAGCAGTTTTCAATTTCCTCTTCTATTTCTACTAGTATATTATTTTCTTGTGGCTCGCTAAAATCTTTGTTTTCTTCGTTGTTTTCAATTTTTTCGTTAGATTCAATTGCTTCATTTAATATAGATAATTCACTAGGTAATTCATCTCTAGAATTTTTGTTATTTTGAGTTTCAACTTCGTTTTTATTTTGACCTGTGTAATCAAAGTTATTTAATTTTGTAACATTTGTTGTGAACTCGTCAATAACATTGTCAACTTTGTTTTGATAAGGCATAAATGCTTCTGAAAATAGGTCTTGCTGAATTGTTTTTTCAGGTTCTAGAGCATTTATATTTATAATTTCTTTTTTGTCAAAAGAATTAGAAATTACAGGTTGGATTTCTTGTGATTTTGTATTAGCATAAGAGTCATTATTTTTATTTTCATTTTTTGGTTTAAATGAAATAAGTTCATTATCATAAGGATTTGGTCTATTTTCACTAATACTAATATTAGTAATATCAGTAGAAACTTCTTCATACTCATCATTTTTTTGGAGTGTTTCAGTTGTTTCATTGTTATTGTCATAATTATCATTAAAACCGTCATCTGTAAAATTTAATGAATCATTACTAGCAATTTCGATAGTGTTTGTTATTGTATCTCCACTAACAATAATATCTTGACTATAATTATTTTCTATAGGTGAGATAACTTCATTACTTGCAGGGATACTATCTTTATTATCATTAAAATTTGAAAGGTTTGAAGTATTTGAATTAATGATTGAATTATTATTTTGAGAAATAGAACCTTCAGGAACTGTTACATATTGAATAACTGGTTTTCCTTCAATAATTTTTTTATAGTCATCTTTTTTAACAAGTCTATATTCATCATAGTTAAAATCACCAAGAAGATTATCAATAATAAGTTTAGACTTAGACCATTCTTCTTGTTTAGTTTTAATAGTTTCATGACCTTTTTCGGTAAGTTTATAGTAATGTCTTTTACCACCAATATCACTATCTAACCAATATGATGAAATAAGTTCTTGATTTTCAAGACGCTTTAAACAACTATAAAGAGTAGGTTGCTTCAAATTATAAGTTCCGTTACTTTTGTTTTCAACTTCTTTAATAATATCAAGACCATACATATCACCATTTAGCATTGTCTTTAAAATAATGGTGTCAATGTTACCACGAATTAAATCGCTATTAATATTCTCCATTTAGATTTTACCTTTATTATATTTTATAGATTATATATAAATATAATAATATTAATAAAACTTTTAGTCAATAATTTATTTAACAAAATTTTGCGACAAATAGAACAATTAATCTTTTTTTAGTAACAACTAAAGAAAAAAATATTTATAAAAATAGATTATTTTTTTTAAAAAAAGTATTATAATATAAACATTGGAGGAATTTTTGTGATTACACCAGATTATATAGAAAGGTCAAACAGAAAAACTTTATCACTAACAGTAATGAAAGATGGTAATGTTGTTGTTAAAGCGCCCCTTAAAATGAGTGATGAAATTATAAACAATTTTGTATTAGAAAAACAAAACTGGATAAAAGAAAAACTAGCATTTGTGAATCAAATGCTTAGTAAGTATGATGATATTGCAAATTATAAAAAGTTTTTATTGTATGGTAATAGATACTCACTTCTTATTGCTGATGTGAAGAAGATAGAAACTAATGATTTTAAAATTGTGATACCTAAAAAATACGAGGGTAATATTTTAGGTGCGCTTAAATCGTGGTATAAGCAAGTTGCTAAACATGTTTTATCGGATAGACTAAAATATATTCAAGAAAAATTAAAATTAAAATCAAATTCAATGAGAATTTCAGACCAAGCGAAGAGGTGGGGAACTTGTAATTCATCAGGGGCAATTAGTTTTAATTGGAGAGTTATACTTATGCCACCAGCAATAATTGATTATGTAATTGTTCACGAACTATGCCATTTAGTTGAAATGAATCATAGCAAAAAGTTTTGGGACTTAGTTTATAGATTTTTGCCAAATGCTCCAAAAATTAAGAAAGATTTAAAAGAATTTGGTTTTCTGCTGGATTTATTTAGAAAAGTGTAATAACTAGATAAATATTATGGTTGATGAGTTAAAAATAATGAAAATTATTAAAATTATCACATATTAAAAAGAGTAGATGTTTAATTTTAGCATCTACTCTTTTAGTTGTTATTAATTATGAAAAATTATTTTTATTTATAAAATTATTATAAAAACATTATGAAAAATACTGTTTCAATTCCAAAAATAACAAGACCTGCTAGTGATAAACCGATAATTAGTTTAAATTTTGAAGGTTCATTTGTAAATTTTTCTTTAAGTGAAGGGATTTCTGAATTTTTTATAAATTTTAGATTGCTTAAATTTTCCATACGTATATAAATACTAATGCCTGCTATTACAAAAATATAACCAATTAAACTAAAACCACCGAGCAATGTTAAAAATACACCAAAACCACCAAATGCATTGCAAAGTAATCCACTATATCCGTCGCTATCAGCAGCGGTTGTTGAACAAAAGAAGTGGACAAGAAGACTTATAGCGAGAAGAGTTCCCACGACTGACACTACTATATCAGTAAAAAGTTTTGCTCTTTTGTAAGATTTTTTCTTTTTCATAAGTTCTGAAACTTCTTTTTCTTTTGCCTCTTGTGATTTGTTATAGTAAACAACTTCTGATTTGTCAATATCTGAAACATAGTTTACATAGATATTATTATTAAAGTTTACTTCCATTCGCCAAAGTGGAAAAAGAAGAATTTGATGTAGTTCATAATTTTTAACTGAGCCATAAGTAGGGTGTCTATAAAAGTTTGCACCCATATTTTGTAAAAGAGAATCGTCAATAATATCATCAGCAGTTACAAGATTTGAGGAATCACTATCAACTGTTGAATAAAATTTTGAATTAAACACACTTAAATATTTGTCAAGTTCTGTATAATAAATTTTGTCATTTGCTTTTTTTGTTTGTTTTTTGTAGTCATAGGTTGTGTGCGAATATTCTTTATTTTCTGAAACATCAACATTTAATGTGTTTCCACTAAAACTACCTGTTGCAGTGTATCCTGTTGTTTTATAATGTTTTGTTGCTTCAAGAGATGTTGTTTCATACTCTTTAACAGTAAAATATTCAACAGGCATATATGTTTTATAGATTTTTAAAGATAATTTTGCTTCATTAATAAATTCTTCACTTGCGTCATTTGGAATATTTTTTAAAAATTCATCACGAACTTGATCTTCAGTCTTTGAAAAACGGAATGCAAAACACATACCATCTGGTTGTTGTTTTAAAAATTTACCAGCAGTCATATTGCTTCCATAAGGAGAAAAAATAGGAGAATAATCTTCAAAAATATCAAAATCTATTTCTTTTTTTTCATGTTCACTATACGCTCCTTTTATTTCCATACAGTTAAACCTCCTTAATTTACAAATAAATAATAACATATATTTTTTATATAATCAAATAAAA
>JAFTMY010000169.1 GCA_017452165.1 Clostridia bacterium
ATATTCTGTTTCAACAATAAAACCTACAAATCCAATGCCTAAAATTTTATAAAATTTATTTAATTAAGAAAAAGCAATAATTTATTAATTATTGCTTTTTTCTTTGTAAAATTTATTTAACTTTAACACTATTTGTTGATTTATAAGGAACTCTTATTGCTGTATTTTCTGCTGGCGCAAAACTTGATGACATAACATTAACTTCTTGTCTTTCAAAATTTTTATTATATCTAATTTTATTATTATTTAAATTATTTTCATTAATATTTGTTTTATCATTGATGATTTCATTATTGCTTTCAATATTATGATTTAAAGTTTGAGTGCTATAATTGTTATTTTGGTTGTTATTTAATTGATTTTGACTATTATTTTTTTTGTTTTTATAATTATTATTATATGAAATATAATTTTTATTATAATTATTTGTTTGATTATTTTATACTTTATTATTAATTTGATTTAAGTTGTTATTATTGTTATTTAAATAATTAATATTGTTTGTTTTGGTTGTGTTTTGATTGTTTTTAGTTTCTAATGTCGAATTTGAATTATTGTTATTTAAATTTGAATTATTATTTTTTGTTGAATTTATATCATAATTTGAGTTATTTATATTTCTAGTAATATTTTTACTGTTATTTTCAATATTTTTATTATTATTTTGCGAAATTTGATTATTATATTTATTTGTATTTTGTGAATTTCTTAAGTAATTTCTATCGTAAGTGATTCCTGAATTACCTTGATTAGAAATATGATTTAAAGAGGAGTCATTGTTGAAATTTAATGTGTTAGCAATTATTTGTGCAATTTCTTGATTAGTTGAAGTGTTTGTGATAGTTTGATTATTTAAATTTTCATTACTAAAATTGTTAAAACTACTGCTTAATTTTGAATTGAAAAATGATGAATTTTCAGTTAAATTATCTTCTATTATTGTAATAATTGAATTAATTGATGAAAGATATGTTTCAATATTAAAGCAGTTGTTGTTTAAATTTGTTGTTGTAAATACTAAGTCTTTTGATTCCCCATTATTTTTATAATATCTCTTGTTATATTTAAAAATGCTAGGATTATTACATAAGTTATTATTTTCTCTTAATGTTTCAATGTGATTATTTAATTGAGTTTTTGTTTCTTCATTAAAATTTACATTACCTTTATAAATTTCATTTGCATAAATCATTAGCATTGATTTTTTTAATGAAAGTTCATTATATTTTTCATCATTTTGAAAGTTAATATTTTTATTTACGTTTTCTAAATTGTCACTTGATTTAAACTTAAAATTAATGAAAAATTTTGTATTATCATTGTCGCTTGTCATTGTAATATAAGGCGATTCTGAAAGCACAAAAATTTTATAATCGCTATCAACTTTATTTGTTAATGAATCCTCTAATTCTAGTGTAGAAATGTTGTCATTAAGATAAGGTAAATTATTTGTTGTTGAAATTACAGCATCTTTTTTATTTTTTGATTTATTACCATAAGTAGTAGCGCTTGTCTCGATAATTTTACCTATTTTTTCTGGTGTAATATCATTTTTTGTTTTATCATAATTTAATGCATTAGATACTATTTCATTTTGATTAGTAATTTTCTTTTCAGATAAAATGTTTGAACAACAGCCAAGTGTTGTAATAGATAGTGCTGAAACTAATGTTCCAGTTATTAATTTTTTAATTTTTTTCATAAATAAACCTCCAATATTATAACTTTAGTTTTTGCTATTAAAAAAAAATTATTTATAAATTGTATAAGTTTATTTCTTTTTGTTAAATAATTAAAATAGTTTATCAAAAATAGGAGAAATTTATGGATAAAACAGAAAGAAATAATGAGTATTTATCTTATGTAGAGATGCAAACACCGAAAACTGGTTGGTTTAATTCACTATTTCATGCATTTATTGTTGGAGGAACGATATGCTGTTTAGGTCAAATGTTTGGAGATATTATTAAATCTTATAACCCAACAATGGATATACTTAGAGTAGGAAACTGGACTAGTTTAATAATAATCGCTATTACAATTATATTTACAGCATTTGGTTTTTTTGATAGGATTGCTAAGTTTGGTGGTGCTGGAACTTTTATTCCAATTTCAGGGTTTGCTAATAGTATTGCATCATGTGCTATAGAGTTTAAAAATGAAGGTTTAGTTTTTGGACTTGGGAGTAAAATGTTTGTTGTGGCAGGTCCAGTTCTTGTTAATGGTGTTGGATATTCAATGATAGTTGGTTTAATTTATTATTTATGTTTATTATTTTAGGAGAGTTATGAAAAGAATAGGTAAACAAACTTTAGAGTTAGAAAATGAATGCTTTATAATAGGGAAGTCGTCACTTGTTGGTGAAAAAGAAAAAAACGGTGCGTTTAACGAGTATTTTGAAAATTATGTTGATGATGACAAAATGGGGCAAAAAACTTTTGAAAAAGCAGAGAGAAAAATGCTTGAAATTATAACAGAAAATGCTATAAGAGACGCAAACTTATATAAAGGAGATATTGATTTATATTTAAGTGGTGATTTGACTAATCAAATAGTATCTAGTAACTATGTCGCAGAAATTTTAGGTGTGCCTTTTATTGGAATTTATTCTGCTTGTTCGACAATTACTGCTTGTTTAGGGCTAGCGACAATGCTTATTGATGGAGGTGGTTTTAATAATATTTTATGTTCAAGCATTAGTCACTTTAGTTCAGCTGAGAGGCAGTATCGATACCCTCTTGAATTTGGAAATCAAAGACAGGCTTACTCTCAGTGGACAGTAACAGGTGGTGGAGCATTTGTGATTTCAAATAAAAAGTCTAATATAAAAATTACAAAAGTATGTTTTAGCAAGGTTCAAGACTATGGTGTTATTGATATTGCCAATATGGGTGCAGCGATGGCAGTTGCAGCTTGTGATACGCTTTGTTCATTTTTTGATGATACTAATTCAAAACCAGGTGATTATGACTTTATAGCAACAGGTGATCTTGGAAAACTTGGAAGTGATATTCTTCGAGATTTAATGTCAAAAAAAGGTTATGATGTAGGTCAAAATTATTCAGACATAGGACACTCAATTTATAAATTTGAAGAAGAATCATATCAAGGTGGTATTGGAGCAGGTTGCTCAACTTGTGTTTTAGCCACTTATATATTAGATAAATTAAAAAGTGGAGTATTTAAAAAAGTTTTGATTGTTGCAACTGGTGCGCTTATGAGCACAATAACAAATCAGCAAGGGGATTCAATACCATCAATTGCTCATTTAGTTGAAATTGTAAAATGTTAGTATTATAAATATTATTGTTAAATAATTTAAACATTATAAATAAAATTTATAACATATTGATCTTTATAAAATAGGAGGTATTTATGATCACAGCGATATTTATGTATATAAAAGTATTTTGTGTTGGTGGATTAATTTGTTTGATTGCTGAGTATATTCAAATTAAAACAAAAATTACCCCCGCAAGAATCTTAGTAATATTTTTAATGATAGGAGCAATTCTTGGTGGTTTTGGAATCTATAATTATTTAGTTGAGTGGGCGGGTGCGGGAGCGACACTTCCAATAACAGGATTTGGAAACGCACTAGCAAGGGGTGCTATTGATGGTGCAATATCTAATGGATTATTTGGCGCACTAGGTGGTGGACTTATGGCAACATCTGCTGGTGTTGCTGTATCTATTGGTCTTAGTTATCTAATATCATTTTTCGTTTCATCAAAAAGTAAAAAGAGTTAAATTACAATTAAATTATAAAATGATTTAAATATTTCATATAAATTATATATAAAAGCATATAATTAAATATGGGTAAGAGACGCAGAAATAATCGTTTTAATGTGATAAATTTATCGAAATTTAGGTTAAAACATAAGGTTTTTGCGTTTTTTTGTATAATTTTTATATTGTTGTATTTGTATGCAAAAAATATTGCAACTCCTGTTATTGTGGCAAATACTGAAACTCAAATAGGAAACTTTGCAACAAGGTCTATTAACTATGCAATTGCTGATACAATGAATCAAAGTGTAAGTTATGGAGAACTTGTTAATGTTATTAAAGACGAAAATGATAATGTTTCTTTAATAGAAGCAAACTCAGTTCGAATAAATGTATTATCTAAGACAATGAGTAAAGTTGTTATGAATAATTTTTTAGAGTTTGCTAAAAACCCTATAAAAATAGCGTTAGGTTCTTTTACTGGTATTTCAATTTTGGCAGGTAGTGGTCCTACTATTGCTTATAAAGTAAATCCATATGGAGAAGTATTTTGCTATTTTACTTCAGACTTTTCTTCTGCAGGTATTAACCAAACGCATCATAAAATTTATCTTAATATTTCAATAAAAGTTAATGTTGTTATGCCACTTAGAAAATTGGTGATAAATAGTTCATCAGAAGTTTTATTATGTGAAACACTAATAGTTGGTAAAATTCCAGAAGTATATTTAAATTCGGGAAACTTGACAGATATGCTTAATTTAGTTCCAGAGAGGTTTAGTTCTTGACAAAATTTAATGTTTGTTTCATAATATTAACTATGGAAAAATTATTTTATTTAGATAATGCTGCAACAACAAAGGCATTTGATGAAAATTTTGATTTAATAAAAAAAGCAAATGATGAATTATTTTATAATCCAAGTTCCTCGTATAATAAGTCTATTAAAACAAAAAATGAACTTGAAAAATCAAGAGAAATTATAAATAAATTATTACACGGCAAAATGGGAAAATTATATTTTACATCTAGTGCAACGGAATCAAATAATACAATCTTTAGTGGTGTTCATTTAAGAGCAGGGCAAACAGTTTTAATTTCAAAGGGAGAACACCCATCAGTTTACAATTCAGCACATAACCTATCAAAAAAAGGAATTAATGTTATAGATATTCCACTTACTGAGACGGGAGAAGTGGATTTTGAAGAATATAAAAAACTTCTAAATGATAAGACGGTTTCACTTATTTCTATTATTCATTCATCTAATGAAACAGGAAGAATAAATGATATCGAAAAATTATGTAAATATGCAAAAAGTGTTAACCCTAAAATTATTTTTCATAGTGATGGTGTTCAGGCTTTTGGAAAAATTAAAGTTAATTTAATGAAACTAGGTATTGATATTTATACTATTTCAGCGCATAAAATTTATTCGGTTCGTGGTATTGGTGGACTTTGGATAAAAGATGGTATTATAGTTGACCCATTACTTCTTGGTGGTGGTCAAGAAAATGGATTTAGGTCTTCAACTGAAAATATTGCAGGTGCTATTGCCTTTGCTTATTCAGCGCAAAAGGTTTATGATGATTTTGATAAAAATTATGAAAAGGTATTATCTCAAAAAAATGAGTTTCTTACAAAATTAACAAACTCTAAGGTAAAAGAATATTTAAGAGTAAACTCGCTTAATGATAATAATCCTTATGTTTTGTCATTATCATTTGATAATATTAAAGGTGAAGTTTTAATGCACGCACTTGAAGGTGATGGTGTTTTAGTTTCAACAGGTTCTGCTTGTTCTTCTAAAAAAGCAGGAAATAGAATATTAGAGGCAATGGGAATAAAAAATTCTTTTGTAATTGGAAGCATTAGAGTAAGTTTTTCCCCATACCTTGATTATGATTTTGATTACATTGTTTCATGTTTTGAAAAAAACGTTCTTAGATTTGAAAAAAATGTAAATATAAAAAAATAGATAACAAAAGTTAAAGGATATAAAAATGAAAAAAGTAATATTAATTAGATTTGGTGAAATATTTTTAAAGGGTAAAAATAGAGGTTTTTTTGAAAAAACTCTTGTTACAAATATTAGAGAAAGTTTAAACTCTTTTGGTGCAATTGTTGAGAAAATTCCAGGCAGATACATTGTAAAAGATTACAATGAAGATGATGAATTTGAAATTGTTGATAGACTCAAAAAAATTGCAGGTATTTTTTCATTTTCTGTTGCATACTGTGTTCCAACATCACTTGAAGAAATTGAAAAAATATCAGTAGAGTTAATGAAAGATTTAAGTGGAACTTTTAAGGTTGAAACAAATAGGGCAGATAAACATACTTTAGAACTTAACTCAATTCAAATTTCTGCAAAAATCGGTGGAAATGTATTAAAAAATAATAAAAATTTGAAAGTTGATGTTAAAAATCCTAAATATATCTTAAATATTGATATTAGAGAAAATAAAGAAACTTATCTTTATGAAGAGAATATTTTAGGTGTTGGTGGTATGCCAGTTAGCACATCAGGTAATGGTCTTTTACTTTTATCTGGTGGTATTGATAGTCCTGTTGCAGGTTATATGATGGCTAAAAGAGGTGTTAAGGTTGCATCTGTTCACTTCCATAGTTATCCATATACATCGAATTTTGCTAGAGAAAAAGTTGAAAAACTTGCTAAAATTATTTCGGGTTATACAGGTAAAATGACGATTTATATGGTATCTATGACAGAACTTCAAGAGCAAATTCATGAAAAATGTAATGATTCTTATATGATTACGCTTCTTCGTCGTGGTATGTTTACTGTTGCTGAAAAGATTTGTAAAAAATATGGAAAAAAGATGATTATCACAGGTGAGAGTCTTGGTCAAGTTGCAAGTCAAACCATTGAATCTATGACTGTTGTTTCAAATGTTGTAAAATCAACTCCAATTATTAGACCTCTTGTTGCATTTGATAAGTGTGAGACTATTGACATTGCAAAAAAGATTGGAACTTTTGAAACATCAATTGAGCCATTTGAAGATTGTTGCACTGTATTTTTACCTGAAAATCCAGTTACTAGACCACAACTTGATAAGGTATTAGTTGAGCAAAATAAAATTGATTTTGATGACATTATTGAAAGAGCAATGCAATCAATTGAGATTGTTGAAATTAATCAAGACTAATTTTTTATTAGAAAACTTTTAATTTTATAACATTTGATTTATATTCTTTTTTTGTGTTTTTATCGCAAAAAATGGCAAAATATTCGTAAATTTCACCTGATTTTGCGTTTTTATCTTCAAAAATAATTGATTGTTTTGCAATATATCTATCATTTAGATTTTTAATTTTTAAGTTATTAATTTTAATATTTGAAATTGAATCATAATTTTTTATAATATTATCACTACTTAGTTCAGAGGAAATTATTTCTTCTGAACTTTTATTTTTTCTTATGATATAATAACTATATCTGTCACTTACAGAAAATGAAACAATAGGTTTTTTATTTTCTAAATTTAAAACATTTATCTTAAAATCTATTTTATTATTTTCATTAATTTTAGTGTCTTGTGTAAAAATTTCTTTTATGCTATCTTCATTTTCATTTGCTAATACAATTATATTTTTATCATAGTTTTTTTTACTAATCTCTTTTTCTTGAACTGAATTTGGTTTTATAAAATTATGAGGAATATTATTTTTATATAAATATGAAATTATATCTTTTGTTAGCATTGTTGGGTGTGTTGCACCATTAATGTATTCTGGCATTTTACTTCCACCAAAATATGAAATAATTGTATGACTTGTAGTGTATGATATATTATAAGTTTCGATATTTTTTGATGAATTAGTATCACCAACAGTGCCTGTTTTTGATGCAATATCAAAATTGAATTCTTTAAGTCTTTTTGCTGTTCCTGTTTTGCTTGTATCTTTTAATATATCAGTTATTAAATATGCTGTGCTATCTTTCATAACTTGCTTTTTCTGTTTATCATTTTCATAAATAATTTTATTGTTTTTAATTATTTTACTAATATATTTTTCAGGCGCATATGTACCATTATTAGCAAATGTTGTGTAAGCATTTGCTAGTTCAAAAAGTGTCAAACCATCTGTGAAACCGCCAAGTGCTATTGCTAAATTATTATCATTTGGTGAGAAGGGTATTCCTAATTTATTTGCAAAATTTTGAGCGTTTTTAATACCTATTTCATTTAACAATTTTACTGCTGGAATGTTATAAGAATTTTTAAGTGCCTCTCTAACTGAAACTTGTCCATGATATTTTTTATCAGCATTCTCTGGAGAGTAACCTGAAATATTTATTTTTTCATCAATAATTTTTGTTGCAGGAGAGACATTTCCATTTTCAATTGCAGGGGCATAAACTAAAATTGGTTTTATTGTCGAACCAGGTTGTTTACGATTTTTTAGTGATGATTTAGTTCCTTTTATTGCTAAAACACCACTAGTTTCATTATCTAAAACAATTGTTGAAATACTTGGATTTGATTCTATATTATTATAATTTTTATTTATTATTTTATTAATTTCATTTTGAAGATTTAGATCAATATAAGAGTAAATTTTAAGTTTACTATTTTTTAATTGATTTTCTGTTATGTTTAATTTACGACAGGCTTCTTGTATGATTTCATTATAAATATAATTATAATTTGATAACTTACTAATATTTAATTTTACTTTTTCATTTATTGCATTTTTATATTCATCATCAGTGATTTTTCCATAAGTATTCATAAGTTTTAAAATTAGATTTTTTCTTTCATTTGCTTTTTCTGGATTTGATTCAATGTCGTAAATGCTAGGTGCATTTATTGTTCCTGCTAAAATAGCACTCTCTGAGAGTGTTAAATCTTTTGAACTTTTACTAAAATAGTGATTTGAAGCATTTTCAATTCCGTAGCAACCATTACCAAAATAAATATTATTGAGATATAGATTTAAAATGTCGTTTTTACTATATTTCTTTTCAAGTTGTTTAGTTAGTTTAATTTCTTTAATTTTTCTAGAGATTGTTTTTTCATTAGATAGTTGAGTATTTTTAACCAGTTGTTGTGAGATTGTAGATGCACCCTGAGAAAAGGATTTTGTTTTTAGGTTAGATATTATTGCACCTCCAATTCTAATAAAATCTAATCCATTATGTGAAAAAAAGCGTTTATCTTCTGCTGAAATAAAGGCGTTTTTTGTGTGTGGTTTTAAATCGTTAATGTCTATATAGTTTTCATGTGTAGGTTTTATGCTTATTTTGTTTTTATCAAAAATTTCAAGGTTGTTAGTTTGCGTTAAAAATTTGCTTTCATCTAGATTTAAAGAATTTGTTTCTTTATAATAAAAGGTTGCACCAGCAATTACAAAAAAAGTTGTAATTATTGCAAAGAAAATAATTGTTATTTTAAATATTTTTTTTATTAATTTCATTTATTCCTCAATTCTTTCATCAAAATATTCCTTAAACTTAGTTTTTTTTACAAATGAATTTTTATGCGTATTATATTTTCTTTTTATTAATTTTGTTGAAATTTATTTAATTATATTATATAATTATTATGTTAAAATGGAGATATTATGGAAAAAAATGTAAAAAAGTATTTAATTTTGACTTATGGTTGTCAAATGAATGTTCATGAATCAGAAAAACTTGCAGGTATATTAGAAACAAATGGTTATGAGTGTTGCACAAACGCAATTGATGCTGATATTGTTGTTTTTAATACTTGTGCAATAAGAGAAAATGCTGAAGAAAAAATCTTTGGAAATATTGGTGAACTTAAAAATATAAAAATTGCAAAACCAGATATGATTATTGCAATAGGTGGTTGTATGAGTCAGCAGAAAAACTATGCTGATGAAATACTAAAAAAATATCCTTATGTGGATATCGTTTTTGGAACACACAATTTGGCTGATTTTGAAAACTTACTTAAAAAGAGAAAGGAGTCTGGCAAAAAAGTTTCTGAAATTACAGAAGATGAAACAATTGCCCTTCGTGATAGACTTACAATTGCTAGAACTAGTGGTGTTAATGCTTGGGTTAATATTATGTATGGTTGTAATAATTTTTGCACTTACTGTATAGTTCCTTATGTTCGTGGAAGAGAAGTTTCTAGACCTGAAGAAGATATTTTAAGAGAAGTAAAACAACTTTTAAGTGAAGGGTATAAGCAAATTACTCTTCTTGGTCAAAATGTAAACTCATATAAAGGTAAAGATAAAGATGGAAATGAGATATCTTTTGCTAAACTTTTATTTGACCTTGATAATTTTGATGAATATAAATATAGAATTAGGTTTATGACTTCACACCCAAGAGATTTATCAAGTGAAACTATTGATGTTATTGCAAAATCAAAGCATATTTGTCATGGAATACATCTTCCTGTTCAATCAGGTAGTAACTCAGTTTTAAAAGTTATGAATAGACATTATGACATTGAAAGATACAATTCTTTAGTTAAAGAAATTAGAGATAAAATTCCTGACAGCGAACTTACAACAGATATTATTGTAGGTTTCCCTGGAGAAACAGAAGATGACTTTGAACAAACTCTTGAAGTTATGAGATATGCAGAGTATATGCAAATTTTTGGTTTTATTTATTCAAAAAGAAAGGGAACACCTGCAGAAAAAATGACAAATCAAGTAGATACTAAAGTTAAAAAAGAAAGACTATCAAGACTTTTAGAACTAAAAAATGAAATTATAAATAGAAGAACTGCTGAAATGAAAGGCAAAGAGTATGAAGTTTTAGTTGAAAGTTATGATGAAAATAAAAATCTTCTTTATGGTTCACTTGATAGTGGTAAAACAATTTCTTTTGCTGGTCCAAAGACTTGCGTTGGTGAGTTTATAATGGTAAGAGTAAAGGAAGTTAGAAAGTCAGTAATTTATGGTGAAATCGTAAATTTAGATGAAACTATCTCTTTTGCTGAGAAAAATTTTAAACACCCAATTGAAGTTTCTATTTTACCAAAAGACCAAAATAGTATGAAAATACTTAGACAAAACAAACAAAAAAAGAAAGAAGAAGATAATAAAAAATCGCAAAAATAGTTTATTTTTATATAAAAAAGTGCATATAATTGCAAGATTTTAACAATTTTTGCAATTAATTGCATTTATAGTGAGGCAAATAAATGGATATACAAAAACTATCGCCAATGATGAAACACTATGTTTCAATGAAGGAAAAATATCAAGATGCTATTTTATTTTATAGACTTGGTGATTTTTATGAAATGTTTTTTGAAGATGCAGAAATTGTTTCTAGAGAACTTGAAATAACACTTACAGGAAAAGATTGTGGACTTGAAACAAGAGCGCCAATGTGTGGTATTCCATATCATGCTGCAAATTCATATATAGCAAAACTTATTTCCAATGGTCATAGGGTTGCAATTTGTGAACAACTTTCAGATCCGAAAGCGTCAAAAGGTCTTGTGCAAAGAGATGTTATTCAAATTGTTACTCCTGGAACAGTTATTGATAATGATGTATTAGAGTCAAATAAGAATAATTATTTAATGACTATTTTTGAATCAAAACAAGCAGTTGGTGTATGTTACTGTGATATTTCAACAGGTTTTATTGAAACAACGGAACTTACAGGTGAAGATAAATATAAAAATTTAGATGATATACTTGCAAGAATTCGTCCTGTTGAAATTTTATGCAATTCGTTATTTTATAATAACTCTCAAAATTTAGTTACAACACAAATGGGATTTATTCCACCATTTTATTTAAAAGATGATTTATTTGATTTTACTAAATCAAAAACTTTAATTTTAAAGCAATTTAAAGTTAATAATTTATCTGCACTTGGTATTCAAGATAAAAAGGAAGTAATTCAATCAGTTGGTGGTGCAATTAGTTATTTTGAAGAAACTCAAAAAAGACTTATTTCTAATATTCAAAAATTATCAATTTTCTACGATACAAGATATGTTCATTTAGATATTATTGCTAGAAAAAATCTTGAACTTACTCATAGTAATTCACTTAATCAAAAGAAAGGTTCACTTCTTTGGCTTTTAGATAAAACTAAAACACCAATGGGTTCAAGACTTATTAGAACTTATATTGATGAGCCTATTAGAGACGATATTTTAATTAATAAAAGACTTGATAGCGTTGAGGAATTGACAAATGATTTAATTCTTCGTGAATCTTTAATTGATGCAATTAGTGGTTGTTTTGATTTAGAGAGAAAATGTAGTAAAATTTCTGCTGGAACTATTACTCCAAAGGAGTGTTTATCCTTAGCAGATACTATTTCTAAACTTCCTAATATTAAAAAATTACTTGGAAATTGTAAAACTGAACTTTTAAAAAATGCATCTGAAAAAATTACTGATTTATCAGATATTCAAAAAGTTCTAGTTGATGCAATTGATATAAATGCACCTGCAAACTTGAAAGATGGTGGGTATATTCTTTCGTCATATAATGATGAACTTGAAAAACTTAGAAATGCAGGTGAGTATGGTAAACAATGGCTTGCTGAATATGAACAGCATCAAAAAGAAATTACTGGTATTAAGAATTTAAAAACTGGTTATAATAGAGTTTTTGGTTATTATATTGAAGTAACAAACACAGGGCTTTCTCTTGTTCCTGACACTTATATTAGAAAGCAAACAACAATTAATAGTGAAAGATTTATAACCCCAGAACTTAAAGAAATGGAGTATAAAATCTTAAACAGTAAAGAGCAGGCTATTGAACTTGAAAGTAAACTTTATAGCGAATTAAAAGCATATCTTTCATCTTATATTTCAGAGTTTTTAGATGTTGCACATGCAATTGCCCTTACAGACTCTTTGTTATCATTTGCAACAGTTGCTGTTGATAATAATTTTGTTAGACCTGTTGTGTCTAATAGTATTAATCATATAAAAATTCAAGATGGTAGACACCCAGTGGTAGAGGCTATGTCTGGTGGTCAAGATTTTTCACCAAATGACACATTTTTAGATGATGACGAAAATAGAACAATGCTTATAACTGGTCCAAATATGGCTGGAAAAAGCACATATATGCGTCAAGTTGCAATAATTACTCTTATGGCTCACATGGGAAGTTTTGTTCCAGCAAAGTCTGCTGAAATTTGTATAGTTGATAGAGTATTTACAAGAGTAGGCGCTAGTGATGACCTTGCTCTTGGTAAAAGCACATTTATGGTTGAAATGAGTGAAGTTTCAAATATTCTTAATAATGCGACAGATAAGAGTTTGATTATTCTTGATGAAATTGGAAGGGGAACTTCTACTTATGATGGTATGAGCATTGCTTCGGCTATAATTGAATATTTATCTAAACACCTTCGTGCAAAAACACTCTTTTCTACTCACTATCACGAACTTACTGATTTAGAAGGCGTAGTTGATGGTGTTAAAAATTATAGAGTTATGGTAAAAGAGTGGGCGGGAAGTATTGTATTTTTACATAAAATTGCAAGAGGCTCTGCGAATAGAAGTTTTGGTATTGAAGTTGCTAAACTTGCAGGTTTACCGACTGAACTTATATCTCGTGCAAAAGAAATACTTAGTGTAGTTGAAGAACAAAACACAAACAAAACTATTGCAAGTAATGAAGATAATATTACAAATAATTTTGATACAAATGCTAATGTTTTTGAAGTAATCAATGTTTTAAAAGAGATGGATATGGATACAATTTCTCCAATAATGGCTTTTGGAACACTTCAAAATCTAGTTGATAAAGTAAAAAAATAATGTTATAAAAGGAGCAAAATATGGCAAAAATAAACATACTTGACCCTAGTATTTATAATTTAATTGCTGCAGGTGAAGTTGTTGAAAGACCTGTTTCCGTTGTTAAAGAATTAATAGAAAATTCTATCGATGCAGGTGCTGAAAATATTACCATTGAAATAAAAGATGGTGGAACAACTTTTATTTCTGTTTCAGATGATGGTGCAGGAATTGATGAATCTGATTTTAAATCAGCATTTCTTCCTCATGCAACTAGTAAAATCACTAATGCAGATGACTTAAATTTTATTGGAACTCTTGGTTTTCGTGGTGAAGCCCTTGCATCAATTGCAGCAGTTTCTAAGGTTACTTTAACATCTAAGACAATTGAAAGCGATGTTGGAACATCTCTTACTGTTGAAGGTGGAACTTTTGGTGATATAACTAAAGTTTCTTGTAATAAAGGAACAACCATTGTTGTTAAAGATTTATTTTATTGTGTGCCAGCAAGAGCAAAGTTTTTGAAAAAAAATAAGAGCGAAGAACAAGAAATTACTAATATTATAATTAGGACAATTTTAGCAAATCCAAATATAAATATAACTTACATTGTTGATGGAAAAAAGAATCTTTCTTCAATGGGAAAAACTGAAAAAGAGGCGTTATTTTCTGTTTATGGAAAAGATGCTGTTAATGAAACAATTGAGGTTAAGGCAGAGAGAGAAAATGTTTCTGTTTATGGTTTTGTTGGAAAACCAACTTTCTCTAAATCAAACAGAACTTATCAAACATTAATTGTAAATGGTAGATATGTTATTAATTTAACAGTTCAAACTGCAGTTACAAATGCATTTGGTGAGTTTTTAATGAAAAGACAATATCCATTTTTTGTTTTATACTTAAATGTTCCTATTGATGAAATAGATGTAAATGTTCACCCTAATAAATTAGATGTTAGATTTTTAAAAACACCACTTATTTACTCAGTTGTATTTGAAGCAGTTTCAAGAGCACTTCATAATATGGATTATGTGAAAGAAATAAGTCTTGGTGAAGATTTAAAATCAAATACAAATGTGTCTTTTGCAAGTTCAATTAAAACTGAAACATCAAAGATTGATAAAGCGGGAGTAAATCTTAATCCATTTTCATCAGATTTTGATAAAATGAATAATGAAGAAAAAGACAAGATGAAAGATATAGTTCTTGATTCAATTTTATCAATTAATAATAATGATGGAGTAAGAGATAACTTTGGTTTAGGTTCAAAACTTTTAGAGAGAATTAATAAAGATGTTGAAAATGATAAGAGTAATGCTTATAATTCACAAGATTATAGTTTAAAAAATGAAAGTGCAATTAATGAGATTATTGGTAATAATAGTATATCAAATGGTGGTTTTGAAACATTTAAAAACGAATCAAATAATGAATTAAATGAAAGTATAAATTATAATGATAATATTGATGTATTTAGTGTTTATAAAGCAGAAACTGAAAATCAAAAGGTAAATAATTCAAGTTTTAAGAACGAAAATTTTGAAAAAGTAAAATCTATACAAGAAGATTTTGCTGAAAATAAAATGAAAATAGTTGGAAAATTCTTTAATACTTATCTTGCTATTGAGTGGGGTGATAATATTTATTTAATAGATCAACATGCTGCTCATGAGAGAATTAGATATGAAAAACTTAAAGAAGAATGTGAAAGTGGAAATCTTATAATTCAACCAATGCTTATACCATTTGTAATTTCTCTTAATCCTGAAGATGATCAAATTGTAAAAGCAAATCTTGATGCAATTAGGTCAGTTGGTTTTGATATTGATGAGTTTGGAGATAGAACTTATAAAATTTCATCTATACCTGCAATCGTTTCAGATATTAACTTTAATGATTTCTTTAATCAATTTTTAGCAGAAAAGTTAAATAAAAATAAAGTTACAAAGAGTGAACTTGTAAAAGAAGAACTTATGCAAATGGCATGTAAAAGTGCTATTAAGGGTGGAGATGATCTTTCAATGCCTGAGATTAATAAATTACTTGAAACAATGAGCAGGGAAAATATAAAATTATTCTGCCCACATGGAAGACCAATTGTTGTTAGAATTACAAAAAATGAAGTTGAAAAGTGGTTTAAAAGAATAGTATAATACTATAAAAAATATTTATAAATAAAATAATATATATAAATATTATTTATAATATAATAATAAAAAATATAAAATTTTATTAAGATTAAAATTAAAATGTAAAAACTCAAATAAAATAAAAATAAAACTCATATTATTTAGTATGAGTTTTTTTTATGATTTTTTAAAATATTTTGATATATCAGATATAAACACAAAAACAACAATAACTACTATTGTAGGATATGGCATAATTGTAATTGGTAAAATAAAAATTAATGATATTATAGATGATTGTATAAGTTTAGTTTGTGGAAAAGAAAAAATTAATATTTATGGTAGTTGTTTAAAAATTAAATCAATATCAAAGGGTGAAATTGTAATTTCTGGTAATGTAAATAAGGTTGAAACAGGTGAATAATGAATGATTTTGTAACTGTAAAAATTGTTGGTTTTAATTTGATTAGAATTATTGAAAAACTTATTGAAAATAATGTTTGTGTAACTAATGTAATAAAAAAATTAAAATATATTAAATTTACAATTCAAGAAAAAGATTTAATTAAACTTGACAAAATCTGCAAAATTGAGCGAAAATTTTATAAAATAGTGCAAAAAAATGGTATAAAACAAATAATTTGCAGGATTCCTTATATGTTTGGTAGTATTTTTGCTCTGCTACTTTGTTATATTTATTTATTTTCTACATCACTTTATATAGTTAATGTTAATGTATCTTATAAATCAAATTCAACTTATAATGTAGACAAAATTAATAATTTATTAAAATTAAATAAAATTGAATCAGGAATGAAAAAATCTAATTGGTCAATATCTAAAATTCAAAATTTAATTATGCTCAACATTGATGATATTGAAGGCTGCAAGGTTGAATATAATGGAAATATTTTAGATATTTGTATTTATCCTGCAGTTAATAAGTATGAGAATAGTTTAGATAATATATATTCAATGTATGATGCTGTAATAGAATCGGCTGAGGCGTTTTCGGGTAATTTAAAAGTAAAGGCAGGAGATATAGTAAAAGCAGGTGATATTTTAATAGAAAATGATAAAGGTGCTAGTGGTAAAATAAAGGGTAAAGTATATTTTACAGCAACAAAAATATATAATGAAAATCAACAAATATTAAATTATACAGGTAAAGAATATATTTTAAAAGATTATGTAATTTTTGATAAATTTATAATAAAAGATAGAAATTTATGTAATTTTAAGCAGTATTTAGTAGAAAACTGCAGTTTTTTTATAACAAAAAATTTATTTATACCAATAAAATGCAATAAAACTATTATTAAAGAAGTAAGTGTTGAAAATGTAATTATACCATTTAGTCAGGTTGAAAATGAAATAAAGGATAATTTATTAAAAGAGGCAAAACAAAAGATTCAAGATGAAAATACAATTACTAATATTACATATTCAGTTGTTAATGAAAATAATTATACAAGGGTCGATTGTTTTATTGAAACATTAATTGACTTATTTTAATATCATAAATATCATTTATTATTTTA
>JAFTMY010000170.1 GCA_017452165.1 Clostridia bacterium
AAAAAACGGACAACCTTATAATTTAGGTATCCGTTAGTTTATATTATAATTATTATTAATAGGTGTAGGTCTCAGGCAAAATGCGATAGCATTTTGACAAGACTAACTCCAAAATTTATTTTGCAAAAATAAATTTTAACTTGGGTCAAGGGTTGAGAACCCTTGTAGGGATTGGGGTGAAACCAAAAAACAACAACTAAAATAAAAAACGGACAACCTTATAATTTAGGTATCCGTTAGTTTATATTATAATTATTATTAATAGGTGTAGGTCTCAGGCAAAATGCGATAGCGTTTTGACAAGACTAACCCCAAAATTTATTTTGCAAAAATAAATTTTAATAAGGGTCAAGGGACGAGTCCCTTGCAGGTATGGACAGCGTCCATAAAATAAAATCCCCATATATAAAAAAATTATACATTAAACTTAAAGAGCATTACATCACCGTCTTGAACGACATAGTCTTTGCCTTCGCTTCTAACTTTGCCTGCTTCTTTTGCTTGGTTGTAACTACCATAAGCAACCATATTATCATAAGAAACAACGTCTGCTCTAATAAAACCTCTTTCAAAATCGCTATGGATTTTTCCTGCTGCACCGGGTGCTTTAGTTCCTTTAACGATAGTCCAAGCACGACATTCTTTTTCGCCAGCAGTAAGGTATGAAATAAGTCCAAGTGTTTCGTAACCAATTTTAATAACTTTTTCAAGACCACTTTCTGTTAAACCTAAGTCTTCAAGAAACATTTGTTTTTCATCATCTTCAAGTTCAGAGAGTTCTTGTTCAATTTTAGCGCAAATTACTAAAACTTTTGAGTTTTCATTTTTTGCATACTCTTCTACTCTTTTAACATACTCAAGTTCTTCTCTTGGTTTAGCGATATCATTTTCAGAAATATTACAAGTGTAAATAACAGGTTTAGTTGTAATTAAGAAATACGATTCAGCAAGTTTTCTTTCATCTTCGTTAGTGATTGCAAGTCTTGCAGGTTTTCCATCGTTTAAATATTCGCTAATTTTTCTAAGAAGTGTAACTTCAGCAAGAAGTTCCTTGTTTCCTTGCTTAAACATTTTTTCAGTTTTTTCAAGTTTAGATTTAACTGATTCGATGTCAGCGAGTGCAAGTTCTGTATTGATTGTTTCAATATCACGAATAGGGTCAACGCCTCCGTCAACGTGGGTAATGTTAGAATCATCAAAACATCTAACAACATGACAAATTGCGTCGCATTCACGAATAGCGCCTAAAAATTTATTTCCTAAACCTTCGCCACGAGATGCACCTTTAACAAGTCCTGCAATGTCTACAAATTTAAGTATTGCAGGTGTAATTTTTTTTGTATTATACATTTTACCTAAAACGCCAAGTCTTTCGTCTGGCACGGGAACGATTCCCACATTTGGTTCAATAGTGCAAAATGGATAGTTTGCTACTTCTGCACGAACCTTTGTGATAGCATTAAATAATGTGCTTTTTCCTACATTAGGAAGTCCAACAACTCCAAGTTCCATAATTTATCTCCTTTATCGGCAACATTATACAATAATTTTTAAAAAAAGAAAAGCATTAAACTTTATAATTCAAAATTTAATCAAATATAATATAAGTATGAAAATTTGGATTTTATTAGTTTTATGTTTAGTTCAGGGACTGACTGAGTTTTTGCCAGTTTCTAGTAGTGGACATCTTTTGTTATTTGAAAATATTTTTAATATAGAAAATAATCTACTTTTGCTTAATTTATTTTTGCATTTATCAACTCTTGTTGCTGTAATGGTTTATTATAGAAAAGTAATTATTAAACTTATAAAAAAACCTTTTCAGCCACTAAGTTATAAACTTTTGTTATCGACAATTATAACAGTAATAATTGCGTTTGCTTATGAGATATTAAATTTAGATAAAACCCTTAATAAATTTTACGGATATTTTTTTATTGCTACTGCTATAATATTAACCATAACTTATATCTTTCAAAAAAAGAGTGTTAGAATTAGTGTTGGAGAAATTTCATATAAAAGTTCAATCATAGTAGGGGTGGTTCAGGGTATTGCAGTTTTACCTGGAATCTCTCGTTCAGGTAGCACAATCTCTTCTCTTATTCTCTCTGGTAGCGATGAAAAACAAGCAACGGAGTATAGTTTTTTATTAAGTATTCCTATTATAATTGGTGGGTTTGTTTTAGAACTTTTAAAAATTGATAATATAAATAATTTATTCTATGGACTTCCACCGATTATGTTTTTTGTGGCATTTGCTGTTACTTTTTTAATTTCACTTTTTGCTCTTAAAATAACAGAAAAAATTGTTAGTAAAAACAGGTTTATTTATTTTGCTATGTATTTAGTAATTGTTGGTATTATTGCTATTTTGATTTAAGAATGTTTTTAGTGGGTGCTACCCACGCCCGTAAGGGACTTGTCCCTTAACCCAGGTTAAAATTTAATTTGTCCCAAATTAAATTTTGGGAATACTAAGAGCAAAACGCTATCGTGTTTTGCCAGCGACCTACACCTATTATTTTTAATAAAACAATAAACTTACAAGATACCTGAATAAAATGTTAATAAAAAATTGAATACTTACAAAACTCAAAATAATATAAATATAAATTTATTACTTATTATTTAGGCATCTTGTAAATTAAATTAAAAAAGGATTTATAATGTAGGGGTCAGGCAAAACTTTTCAAGTTTTGACAAGACTAAAACTCCAAAATTTATTTTGCAAAAATAAATTTTAATATAGGTCAAGGGACTCGTCCCTTGCAGGTTTGGACAGCGTCCATTAAAAAAATAATAAATTAATATTTATAATAAAAATGCAAAAAGACTTTAATTTAGATGAAAATCCAATTTAAAGTCTTTTTATTTTTTAAGTTTCTAACATTTTTTTATTTAATAATTTAAGTAAGTAACATTTTTGCAAATAAATGATAATAATAAATATTATAAATAATTAATATTTTAATTAATATAAAAATAAATAAATTTTAATAATTAAAATAAATTATTTTTTAATAAAATAGGGGATAAGGAATTTAAAAATAAATTAAAACTAATTAAATATTAATTTAAAAAATAAATTAATAATCAAACAAAATTAATTAGTTAATAATAAAATGTTACTTTATTTTCTTTAATTTTAAAAAAAATTAAAGTTATAGGTTAAATAATATAATTAAATTATTTAACAAAAATATTATATTAAATAAAACAAAAATCAGTTTTATTTTTTTATTATATAAGCATTAAGAAAAATAAGGGGTAATTAAAAATGACAATAATTTATAAATTTATAAAAATAAATTAAAACAAAATAATAAAAAAATTAATTATTTGCTAAATTATAAAAATAAAATATTAATAAGATATATTCACATTTATTTGCATTTTTAAAACTAATAAAATAAAAATTAAATTTATAATTTTAAATTATTTAATTAAATTAAAAGGGTAAGGGGTTGCGTGATGCAAAATTTTCATTTTTGAAAATTTGGAAAAATTTTATTAAATTTTTCAAGCACGAAATCGTGCGGGCATCACGCCCAAATAAACTCATATTAATTATTTTTCATTAATAAACAAAATTAAATTAAATATAAATATCTAAATAAAATTAATAATAAAATATAAAAATGAGTTAAAATTAATTAAATAAATATTTATAAATAAGAATATAACATATTATATAATTAATTAAATATAATTATTATTTAAAATAAAAGTTAATTAAAATTTTAAATAAAAAAAATAAATAAATAATAATTAAATAAAATATAAAATAAATATAATAATTAAAATTATAAATTAAATAATATTAAAAACTTTGCCAAAAATTAATTACAATCTTGTGTTTTAGAAGTGCAATTTTTCTTTGGGCTTGGGCAAGATTTTTTAGCAGAATTCTTTGTGAGTAAATTTTTAATAATTGATTTTTTAGAACCTTTCTTCATATAACTCTCCTTTTTGTTTGATAATCTTATTGTTTGAAAATAATTTAAAATTATGCAAAAAAATGCAAAATAAATTATTTTTTTTAAAAATATAGGTTGTAAATCAATTTTTATGATTATAAAACTTTTTTTTATTTATAAAAACTCAAAAAAAATATTAATTTTTATTGTAAAAAGCAAAATATTATTATATAATGTAACTATTATTATAAAATAACATTAGAAATTCTCTCGAATTTAATGTTATTTTATTTTTATCATTAAAGAAATAAGAGGTAAAAATTATGAATAGTGAAGATGTAAAAACATTTGAAGATATATTAAATGACTGTGTGTCAGAGAAAAAATTATCTCCAGAAGAGACTGCAAAAAAACAAGCAAAGTGGGATAGAAGATTTATGGACCTTGCAAAAGTAATTGGTTCATGGAGTTCATGTGTTAGAGCAAATAGACAAGTAGGTTCTGTTATTGTTAGAGATAAACAAATAATTTCTACTGGTTATAATGGCGCTCCTGTTGGAATTAAAAGTTGTGAAGAAAAAGGTTATTGTATGAGAGATAAACTTAGTATTGCTAGTGGAACAAGAGCAGAAATGTGTTTTTCAGCACACTCTGAACAAAATGCAATTGTTCAAGCAGCAAAACTTGGTATTAGTTTAAATGGTGCTACAATTTATGTAACACATCGTCCTTGCACAATTTGCACAAAACTTTTAATTAATGCAGGCATCAAAAGAATTGTTTATGCTTGTGGATACCCTGATGAATTTGCTGTTAAAATTTTATCTCAATCAGATGTTGAAATTGTAGAACTTCCTGATGAAGAAAAATAAAAATATTAGAAATTATTATAAAAAATAACATAATATAATAATCTAAAATAATTTTAAAATTTATAATAAAATAAAAAACTTAATAAATATTTTAAATAAAAAAAATAATTTTTGTAGTTTTTTTTAAAATCGATTAATAATAAATATGAGATAAGGATAGGTGTTATTATGAATATATTTCTTATTATTTCGGGTGTGTTTTTAGTATTACTCGGACTAGGTTTCTTACTTGGATTTTTTAGGGGCTGGTGTAAGTCTTTAATTAGGCTTGGCATTGTTGTCGCTATCTTTTTAACTGCATTATTTGTAACACCTATTATTTCAGATTTGTTTGATAGTTTTATACGTTCGGACGGAACAAAGATTATTTTATTTGGAACAGAAATTGATATACTTGTATATATAAAAGATTATGTTGGAACTGACTTAAATTCAGTAATTGAAACAACAACTATTTTAGTTTCTTCAGTTGTAAAAATTATTTTAAATTTTGTAACATTTATTTTAATATTTATTGTTTTAGAAATTATATCACTTATTGCTTATTGGATTATTTCATTTATTGTAGGTAGTGCTATAAAAGAAGATAAAGAACGTGAGATTCAAGAATTAAACGAACAAAATTCTTCTAAAAAATTAGAAGTTTCTGAAAGTGGCGAAACTCAAACTGAAGCACAAGGTGCAACCTATACTCAAATTAATATAAGTAAAGAACCTAAAGGTAAAAATATTTGGCTTAGACTTCTCGGTGGTTTAGAAGGTATGGTTGGAGCAGTTGTTTTATGTTTAGTTATTTTAGTTCCTATCTTTGGTATAATGAATACTCTTGATAAAACACTTGAAAAACAACCATCATCTAACGAAGCAGTTGCCAGTGCGGCTCATGTTGGTATAAATAATTTCATCTGTGGTGAACTATATTATACCGAAGATAAAAATATTGGTAAAATTGAATCACTTATTGAAAAATATGATGTTCTTAGAAATGATTACAAAAAATCACCAGTTGGATTTATGCTTAAATATACTGGTATTGAAAAACTTGGAACAGTATCATTTAACTATTTAACAACAGTTAAAGTTGATGATAGTAATATGAAAATTTCTAGTGAACTTGCATCAATTATTGATACTTATTCGCTTTATAAAAAAGTTTTTATTAAAGAAAAATTTGATATTAAAAAACCTGATACTATTTCTAATATAAAACTTCTATATACAAAGGCAAAAGAATCAACATTTGTAAAAATGTATATTGAAGATATTATTCCAAATATTGCAAATAAGTGGGCAAATAATGAAAAATTTATTGGAATAGATAATCCTATTCCTGAAAAATATCAATCCGTAGCAAATGGACTTTTAAATACTTTTGCAGCAACAAAGAGTTTTAATAATATTGATAACAATTTGATGGCACTTTTCACCATTGCTGAAAAGGCTAGTGAGCAAGGTTTAATTGTTTCTATTGCAGAAGGAAAAGATATAATATTAGTGCTTAGTGAAAATAATCAAATTGTAAAAGACTCAATCATTGCTCTTTATTCAACCTTTGAACTAAGAAATAATACAATTGATACACTTAATAATGCTTTAGTTCTTGTTTATGATTTAATTGTTGGTGATGGTAAACTTGCATACACTCCTAGCGAAAATACACCAAAGATTAGTGACGTAAATGCTGAAGCACAAAGATTACAAGATATTACAAATGAAATTTTATCTCTTTATAAAAAATTAGATAATGTTAACGCAGAAAATACTGAAGAGTTAATTGATGAACTTGGACAAATCGGAAAAATTATTGATTTATCAAGAAACTCTGAATCTCTTTCAAATACTCTTCAAAAATTTATTGTAAACTTTATAAATTCTAATTTAATTAAACTTGGAGAAGATGCTAATAAAATTAAAACAACACTTGTAAGTTATATTGACGAAAAGTGGAGTGTAGAAGAAAATCCAGACTTTAGTTTTGAAACAACATTTAAAACAGTTGGCGAAACTGTAAAAGTCGCAAATAACATTTTAAATAAGGCAGAGGATATAACAATTAAAGATTTATCTAGCGTTATTGAAATTGTAGTAAATAATGAAAATGTAAAAGAAGTTTTATCTGATGTAATTAAAGATGAAATTATTGTTGACCTTGTAGGTGACAGTGAAACAGCAGAAGTTATGACAGATATTTTAGATACATTTATTGAAAACACAACAGCAGAAACTTTAGAAAAAGACCTTGAAGCAGCACAATCAGTTATTGATGTTATTAGTAAAGGTAATAATAAAGAATTTAATGAAACAGTTTCAAATGAAATAATTGAAAGCATTGGTAGTTCTGATGCAATTATGTCAATGATTGATTCAGTAACAAGTGATTCATCAAAAACTGGCTTACAAGATTTAGTTTCAGAAGTAAGTCAAGAAAATAAAGATATGCTCACAAATTCAATTGAAAATTCAAAAACTTTAACTTCTGAGCAAAAAGAACTTTTAAATTTACTTCTCGGTAAAAAGTAATTAATAAATTATATTGTAACTTTTAAATAGTAATAAAAATTAATATATAATAATAATTTTTAAATAAAAATTTAATGTAGTAATAAATTTATTTTGTTAATTAAAAGTTGAAAAATATGGAATCAGTAAAAACTTTCCATATTTTTTGACTTTTTCAAATTTTATTAAAATTTTGCAACTAAAAATTAAATTGCAAAAATTAGTTAAAAAATAATATATTTTTACAATAAAAACATAATTTGCAGTAAAAATTCGACTGCAGAAATTTTTGATTTTCAAAAAAATAATAAATATTTATAAATTTAATAATAAACTAGTTATAAAACTAAGGAGGATATAAAATTGCAAAACAATAAACAAATTCCGGTAATAATTAATTGCGATACAGGTATTGATGATGCCGTCGCTCTTATGATAGGTGTAAAAAGTAATAAACTTGATATTAGATTAATCGTGACAGACTTAGGTAATGTAGATACCACTCAATCTGCAATTAACACGCTAAATGTTTTGGAACTTATTAATGCTCCTGAAATCCCTGTATGTGCTGGTGATGGAAGATGCTATAAAAAAGAAAGAAAAAGAGTATCAGTTCATGGTAATGATGGACTTGGTGGTTATAAGTTTGGAAAAAATCCAAGAAAGATTTTAAAAGGTGATGGGGTTGAAGAAATGTATAAAACCCTTATGTCTTCTGACGAAAAAATAACTATCATTTCTCTTGCACCATCTTCTAATATTGCAAAACTTATTAGCAGTCACCCTGACTGTAAAGAAAAGATTGAAAGATTTGTTATTATGGTCGGAACTATTGAAGAAACTCCAGAAGGAGAAATTCCATATCCAGAATTTAACTGCTCAGGTGACCCTGAGGCGTGCGAATATATTTTAAATATTGGTATCCCTTTTGAAATTGTGCCTATGGAAATGGGACATACTGCATATCTTACTTGGCAAGAAGTGTTTAAAACTAAAAATACTAACTTTGTTGGTGAGGCGTTAGAATTTATTTATAGAAGTTATAGAGATAGACACGTTAAAAACGGCATCGCAACTCACGATGGTTGCGCTATTGCGTATGTAACAAATCCTGAACTTTTTAAAACTAAACCAGTTAATGCAGAGGTTGTTTATTATGATTCAATCGGAACTGGTGTTATGACTATGGATTTTAATAAAGATTCAAACGCTATAACTTGTTTTGAAATGGATATTCCTAAATTTAAAAAACTTTATTTTAGCACTTTAAAACAATGTAAAAGAAAAGGGTTTTAATATTTATGTTAGGGTTGTTATTATTAGGTCGCTAGCCCCTATAAGGTTTTTTATTTCTTGGACTCTGTCCAAACCTGTAAGGGTCGCAACCCTTAACTTGTATTTTTTCGTGGGTTCTACCCACACCCGTAAGGAACTAGTTTTTTATTATTAGGTGGCTAGCCCCCTATAACCCCCACAAGGAACTAGTTCCTTGACCTGTGTTAAAATTTAATTTGTTCCAAATTAAATTTTGGGAATACTAAGAACAAAACGCTATCGTGTTTTGTCAGCGACCTATACCTATTATTTTAAAATTAAAATATAAATTAACGGACACCTGAATAATTTGTTTTAATTATAAATTATAATTATAATGTAAGGGTCAGGCAAAACTCGTGAGAGTTTTGACAAGTCTAACTTTTCAAAATTTATTTTGAAAAAATAAATTTTAACTTGGGTCAAGGGTTATGAACCCTTGCAGGTATGGACAGCATCCATAAAATAAAACACAGGTCAAGGGTTATTGGACAGCGTCCATAAAATAAACAATGGACAGCACCCATAAAACAAAACACGGGTCGGGTGTGGGAAAAACCCCATATAAATAAATTAACAACAATTAAAATTTTATAAAATGTTTTATTTTATAAAAAACTGCAAAAAATTTACAAAAAAATAAAAAATGCAATTAAAAAAAACTGCAATTTTTATTTTTTTATGTTAGAATAATACTATATAACACTCAAAAAAAAGTCGAAATACTAAAAATAATATTTTTGGAGGTAAACCTATGAAGAAAAATCAATTTCTTGAATTTTTAAAAGATAACATATTAACACTTTTTACAGGTTCAGAAATTATTGGTGAAGAGGTTTCATCTCCTAGAGATAATTGTGTTGCGCAAGGTGAAGCAGGTTCAATTAAAGTTAAATTTTCTAAACAAGATAATTATAGAATTATTATAAAACGTGCTCAACCTTTCAAAAATTTTGAGGTTCATCTTATTCAAATAATAATTGATGAGATGAGTAAAATTAATCAATTAAGGTCAATTGGTGAATACAAGCAAGGTCTTGAAAGTATGATTATTGAAAAGGCTATTTGTAAATCACTAACTAATTCATCATCAAAAACTTTAAGTCAAGTTTTAAATATGATGGCATATTGGAGTCAAAGAACTTACGAGAGTAAAAAAATTAGTTTTGGTTGTATTGTAACTCGTAAAAAACAAGGCAAGACAGGCAACTCAAATCTTCATATTTCAAAAGTTCTTTCAAAAGACTTTTCAGCACTTCTAACTGATGGTGAAAACTCGTTTGTTGAAATTTCTAGTGATGGATATGTTACTGACTATATTTCTTATGTTAAGCAATTTGACTATAATTTATATGCACCATATAAGCAACTTAAACTTGCAACACTTGCGACAGGTTCAAAGATAGGTGTGTGCTTAACTTATGAAGGCGATGTGTTAATTTTTAAAGAAAAGAGTTTACTCTTTGCTAAGCGTAGTGGAAACTGGGTTTGCTACTCACATGAAGAAATTGTGGATAAACTCTCAGAGCGTGCTAGAGAATATGAAGACGTTAGAAAATCAATCTATCTTTCTGCACTTGATACAAGTTTTAATAGATATGGTGGTTGTATTGTTCACGTCAATAGTTCAGAACTTCCAAATGTTTTAAGACATATTGATGATGCAGACGTTCTTGATAAAGAAAGTTATGACACAATTCAAGAAATAAAAAGAAATAAATCACTTTTTTCTGATTTTGGTGCGACTAGTGATAATGATTACGAAGAGTTTCTTAAAACAGATAAATGTATAAAAGCAACAACTCTTAGAAAACTTATTGCTGGTAGAAAGTTCCAAGACATTGATAGAAAGTTTAGACAAGATATGATTGCAATGGACGGTGCAAATATCATTGGCTAAGATGGAACAATCATTGCTGTTGGTTCTAT
>JAFTMY010000171.1 GCA_017452165.1 Clostridia bacterium
TAATAAATTTTGCAGTTTTTTAATTATATAAAAATTTTAATAATTGTATTTTATTTTGAATTTTTTTCTAATTTTTTAGCCTCTTTTTTAGCAAGTTTTTTATTCTTACTATTCAAAATTGTTTCAAGTTCAAGTCTTAAATCTTTCATTGTTTGTTCGTATCTTTTTACATTTGCTTCAGTTTCTTCTTTTGTTAATTTCTTAGGGTTTACGCCTTGAATTTTAAATGGTTCTCCAACTATAATATAATTTTTTCTAAATAATTTTGATTTTCTATAAAGAACCATTGGAACTATATCTGCTTCACCTCTTGAAGCAAAAGTAACAATACCAGACTTAACGCTAAGCATTTCACCTGTTGAATCATCTTTATTACGAGTTCCTTCAGGAAAAATAAAAACTGTTTTATTGTCTTTTAAATAACCTAAAGTTTGTTTATAAACACTTGGAGATGGGTGTTCTCTATCAACAGGGTAACCACCAAGTCCCTTTAAAACTGCTCCAAAAAGTTTATTTTTAAAAAGTTCTTTTTTTGCCATAAACCTAAACTTTCTTCTAAAATTAAAAGCATATAAAATTGAATCAAGATTAGAATAATGGTTGCTAGTTCCTATATACTTTTTTGTTTTAGGCAATCTTTCTTTATGAATAACTTTTGTTGGATAAAAAAGCATAAATGGGATTGATAAAACAATGTATGCAAAGACAAAAAACATAGTTTTCTCCTTATAAATAATTTATTTAATTTTTAATATCTTTAAAATCACTTGCACAAGTTACTGCCGTTGAAAATGCAAGTTGAATATTATATCCTCCAGTAAGTGCATCAATATCTAAAACTTCGCCAATAAAATATAAATTATTATACAACTTACTTTTCATATATTTTGGGTTAATTTCTTTCAAATTAATTCCACCTGATGTAATGATTGCTGTTTCAAATATATCAAGAGAACTTGGCAAATATTCGTAATTTTTTAATAATTTTGCAATTTTTTTGCGATTTTCTTTATTTAATTGATTTGCCTTTTCGCTAAGTGAAATACCAATTCTTTGAGCAAAAGAACTTACCATCACTTTAGGCATAAGTTGTTCAAGTAAACTTGAAACTGACTTTGCTTTTAACTCCACAATTTCCCTATCAATTCTATTTTCGAGAGTTTCAATAGAAAGTGTTGGCTTTAAGTCAATAATAAGTTTTACATATCTAAAATCTTCTCTACAAATAAAACTAGAACATGAAAGAGCAAGTGGACCAGATAAACCATAATGAATAAAACTAAGTTCACCAATATCTGATTCAAATATAAATCTACCAATTTTTTTTGCCATTAATTTTACATTTTTTAAAGTAAGCCCACTAAATTTTGCACATTCTGTATCATTAATTTTAATTGCACAAAGTGCAGGTACAGGTTCAATTATAGTATGATTTAAATCCTTTGCAAATGTATACCCATCACCTGTAGAACCTGTTGCAGGATAACTAATACCACCTGTTGCAACTATAACGCTATCATAAAGTTTTTCTTCACCATCTACTACAATACCTGTAATTTCACTTTCATTTGATAATACTTTTTGAACAGGTTTATTTAAAAATACATTAACACCTGCCCATCTCATAGCCTTTTCAAGACCCTTTATAATATCACTAGATTTATCACTTTCAGGAAAGACTCTATTTCCTCTTTCAACTTTAAGAGGAATACCTACATCTTCAAAAAAATTAATTGTATCTTTTGAATTAAATCGAGTAATTGCACCCATAACAAATTTTTTTCCGTTAATGACATTTTTTAAAAACTCATCACCAACTGTTGCATTTGTTACATTACATCTACCCTTACCAGTTATATATAGTTTCTTACCTAACTTTTCATTTTTTTCATAAAGGTCAACACTATGTCCTTTTCTTGCAATCATAGTTGCGCACATCATTCCTGATGCTCCACCACCAATTACACAAACTTTCATAAATCACCTACAATGTTTTTAAATATTCAATTTCAGAAACTCTAAGTAGTCTACAAGTTCCACGAGTAAGACCACCAAGTTTGATTTTACCAATACTAACTCGTTTTAAGAAAATTACATTATAACCAAAGTTATCAAAGATTTTTCTAATCTCTCTATTTTTTCCTTCGGTGATATCAATTTCAAGTTTTGTTTGTCTTTCTTTAATATCTATAATTCTAACTTTACATTCCTTAAATTTAGTTCCATCAACAAGTGTCACACCCTTTTGCATTTCACGAACATCACTCTCTGTTACTTCGCCTTCAACTTTTACAGAGTATGTTTTTATAACTTGTCTTGCAGGACGCATAACATTTTGAGCAATATCACCATTATTTGTAAAAAGAAGTAAACCTTCTGAATTATAATCAAGTCTACCAACTGGCATTAAATGCTTATACTCATCAGGTAAAAGTTCCATAACTGTTTTTCTATTTCTGTCATCAGTTACAGTAGTTAAATACCCCTTTGGTTTATGCATCATTAAATATACATATTCCTTTGGTTTGCAAAGTTCTTTTCCATCTATTAAAACTTCATCTTTTTCAGACACATCAAAAGCAAGGTTTGTTTCAACCTTGCCATTAATCATTACCCTACCACTAGTTACATATTCTTCACATTTTCTTCTTGAACCAAGACCTGTGCTTGCTAAAAATTTATTAATTCTCATAAAACTACCAAAATCTTTTTATTATTTTTTTAAAAAGATTTTTTTCCTTATATTTTTCTACATTAATAGTATATAGTTTTTGAGAAAAAATCAAGTTATTTTCAAGATAAATTTTAAGTTCACCTATTTCATCATTTGTTGATATTGGTGCAGTTAAGTTATTATTAAAAATGATTTTCCCCTTAATTATTAATATTTCTTTTTTAGTTAAAGGATAAAGAATATCATCTTTTAAAATTACAGGAATAATTTGTGACTTTTTATCGTTAACTATCGTTGTTTCAGAAATATTACCACTAGCAAAAAGTTTAATCATTTTATAATTATTAAATGCTTTTTCAATCAATTCTAAACACTCATCAAACATAGTTTCACAATCTAGAACAACACAAATTATTTTCATATTACCTCTTGTTGCACTACCAACAAAGCATTTCCCCGCTTTTTTTGTATAACCTGTTTTTACACCATCAGCACCTTCTAAAATAGTTAATAATTTATTTTTATTTTTTAAATATCTTACTCCATTTTTAGCATTTTCATCATCAATTTTTATGTTTTTTGTTGAAACAATTTCAGCAAAAATTTCATTGGATAAAGCATACCTTGTTATCATTGCAAGGTCATACGCAGTTGTGTAATGATTATCATTATGTAATCCATTTACAGTAACAATATTAGTATTTTCTAAATTTAGTTTTTTGCAAAAGTCGTTCATTAAATTTACAAAGTTTTCTACTGAACCACTAATAATTGTTGCAATTGCAACTGCGCTATCATTACCCGACCTAAGCATTAAACCATATAATAATTCCCTAATGGAAAGATGCTCATTTTCTCTTAAATATATGCTAGATCCCTCAATTCCAACAGAATTTGCGGGAATTTTATGCTTTTTATCTAAGTTTTTGCAGTTTTCTATCGCTACAATCGCAGTTAAAATTTTAGTAGTGCTAGCCATTGGTAGTCTTTTATTTTCATCTTTTTTATACAAAATTCTACCTGAATTAGACTCAATCGTAATCATTCCCTTAGATGTAATTTTATTTTCATTTTTTTTATTAATATTTTTATATATAGCAGATGAATTATTTAGTAATTTATTATTAATAGGTGTATAAAAAACGCAAAAAAACTGCAAAAATATCAAAAATACACCTAAAAACACACTAATTATCTTATTTATCTTCATTTTTTTCATTTTTATTTAAATGCTTACTAATAAATTTTGCAACTTCTGGAACAGCCTCCACAAGTTTTTCAAAAGCCGACTTTTGCTCCATTTTTACAATTTTAACATCTCTTCCATCTATTACCAAAAAGCCTATTGGTTGAAGGGACATACCTGCACCAGAACCTCCTGAAAAAGGATATTCTGTTTCTTTTTTTATTTCATTAAGTTCAGAGTAATATTCTCCACCCCCTGATACAAAACCCATCGTCACCTTAGTGAGAGGAAAGACTATTAATGTGCTTGCATATATTGCTTTGCCAACAACAACATCGACATCAATTAATCTTCTTATACTACTAAACGCAGTTTCCATTACCTCTTCTATTTTATTTTTTGAAATATCATTTTTCATTATTTACTACCACCTTATATTTTTTTAATGAACTTATTACTGAAATAATAATTGAAATAAAACTAATATTAATCACGAAATCAAATGTTACTTCGAGTTTATCTTTTCCAAACATTGCATCAACATCTTCATATAATTTAACACCATAATATTTTTGACTTAGAAAACTATAAATTGACTGAATAATTGAACTTACACTTCCACATATTATTGCTGATGAAAATGAATTATCTGAAATACCACCACTAAAATAAATTTCTACTTTGCTAATATCAATTTTAGACATTAATTCTTTTGCTAATATTTGTGAGTAATCATTATTAAATTTGTCTTGCAGAATATTAACTGAATTTTGCACTATAATTTTCCCTTTGTCATAACTTATTTTTCCATTAATAAGTTTTACTTTTAAAATTTTTAATGAATAAAAACCTATTAAGTTTATAAAATTAAAATGTCCCATAAATCTTATTTTAAATGGAAATACCATAATCATAACAAAAAAACAAACAATAAAAAAAACTATTAGTATGTTTTGCATACGAATAGTTTGTGCTTAAATTTTTATTTTATTTATAAATCATTAGAGATTAATTATAACATTACATCATCTCTATCACTTTCATCAATTACTAAACTTTCAATTTTAGTAAACTCTTCAAGTTTTTTATCCATTTCATTATTTAAATTAAACTCAGCAAGTTTTTTATCCATTTCTTCATCAGTTGGGAGTTCTGGTTCAAACCTGTTAAATAAACTATCTGAATGATTTTCTCTAAGTTTTTGAATATTAGCCATAAGTTCGTCATAATCAGGGAGGTCTTGAATTGAACTAATATTAAACCTCTTTAAAAACTCATCAGTTGTTCCAAAAAGAGTTGGTCTACCAACTGTATCCTTTCGACCTACAACCTCAACTAGTTTATGTTCAAGAAGAATATTTAAAGCATAATCTGAGTTTACTCTACGTATGTCTTCAATTTCTGTTCTAGTAATTGGTTGTTTATAAGCAATAATTGCAGCAGTTTCAAGTGTTGCTTTAGTTAAGTTTCTTTGTCTAATAGGATTTAACACAGCCGCAATATACTCAACATAATCTGGATTTGATGCAAGTTGTAATTTATTATTAAAACATAAAAGTTTTATTCCACTATCTCCATCAAATTTTTCATTTAATTTATCAACTGCTTCATATATTTCTTTTTCTTTAACATTAAATTTAAAGCATAAATCAGATACTGGAATAGGGTCCCCAGCAACAAATAACACACTTTCTATTATCTTATCTAAGTTTTCCATTAATTTTCTCCATCGTATTCGCTTCCAATATCTTCTTCTGTAAGTCTTTCTTGAATATCATCATTTCTAATAATTTCAATTTCATCAAATAGCGAATCTTGTTTAACATAAATATATTGTCTTTTTAAAAGTTCTAAGAGTGCTAAAAATGTATTTATAATTTCACTTTTAGAATAATTATCTTCATCTTCAAAAAGTTCTGTAAATTTAAATTCTTTTTTATCTATTAATGTATCTTTTATTTGAGCAATTTTTTGAGCAACAGTAAATCTATCTTTTTGAATTTTCTTTTCTTGAACAGCAACCTCTTTTATTGCCATTTTTTGCAATAAATTTGAAAAGGATTTTATAAGCGCATCAACTGACAAATTTTCTGGAAGTTCATATCTAAATTCACCAACAGTGCTATCTGGAAGTTTATAAAATCTATCAACTTCTTCTGCTTCTGCAAGTTTTTCCATTTCGTCTTTAATGAGTTTATATTCTTCAACCATTCTAAAGAAGTCTTCTTCTGATGTATCTTCTTCTCCTTCATACACAGGGTCTTTTGGTAAAAGATGCTTTGACTTAATCTCTAAAAGAGTTGTTGCCATATTAATAAATTCACTTGCTTTTTCAACATCAATTGAATCTATGTCTTCCATTAATTTTAAATATTGCTCTGTAATATTAGAAATGAAAATATCTCTAATATTAATCTTTGTAATTTTAATAAGGTGAACAAGAAGGTCTAGAGGTCCTTCAAAATCTTTAAGTTTAAAATTATAGTCAGTTTCATCTGTTTCTTCTAAAATTTCACGAGACTTCTTATCTAATCTTGAAAGGTCAAAATTAGCAGAAAAACCATATTGGAGTTTATTTTGCTCAACTCTAAGTTCTTCTTCTGTTTTTTCTCTTTCTGGCTCTATATTTTCTTCATTTGAAATATTATCTTGAATTTCATATTCGTCTAAAGTATTTTCTGTTTGAAGTTTGTTAATTTCACTATCAGCATTTTCTTCATTTTGAGAATCTTCAATATTTTCTTCAAACTCAATATTTTCTTCTACTGTATTTGCTTCATTTTCCATTTTATACCCCTAAAATCATTGAAAAAAGTTTTTCAAGTAATCTAATAATTGTTCCTGCTGTAAATTCAAAATAATAATAATATATTCCTGTAACAATCAGTCCAATATAGATTATTAATGAATAATTTTTTAAAAATTCTACTACCTTGCTATCCCATTTTAAAACTGATTCTATAATTTTATAACCATCAAGTGGATAAACTGGAAGCAAATTGAAAAATGCGAGTGAAAAATTTAATGTTACAGATAACTGTAAAAATAAATATAAAAGTTCACCATATAAACAAGAAGTATAAAAATTTGGTGCTATTTTGTAAATTAAATAATATATAAATAAAAAGATTGTTCCAAGAACTATATTTGTTATTATACCTGCAATTGAAACTAAAAAACTGCTAAGTTTTCCTCTTTTAAAATTTCTTGAATCAATAGGAACTGGCTTTGCCCAACCAAATCTAAAAAACAATAAAAATAACATTCCTTTTGCATCTATATGTGATAAAGGCGCAAGTGTATACCTTCTAAGTGCCACTGCTGTATAATCACCCTCTCGTTTTGCTGCAAAAGCATGAGCAAACTCATGAAAAGGCATTGCAACAAAAAGAGCCATAACATAAGCAATAATATATATTAAAATATATATAAACCCTTCATTAGAATTAAATAATGATACCATTCCATTCTCCCATTTTTTAGTATATCAAAACTTATTTTTTAAGTCAAATTATTAATATATAATATAAATTACTATTTATATTATACAACAACTAGATAATAATTATATAACATTTTTATCATTATATATTATAATAGAAAAAAATAAAAA
>JAFTMY010000172.1 GCA_017452165.1 Clostridia bacterium
AACTTATAATGATAACACTATTGGTGCAAGTGGTTATGAGCAATACTGGATTAAAGATAGTTCATTTATCTTTAGATATACATCTGACGTATTTGCTTATGCTATCTACACTCAAAATACTTCAAAATTACATTTCATGGATGTTAATAACAACCTTATTGGTTCTGTTAATAATGCTAATAAGTATTCAGTTCGTGGTAATGAAATTCATGATACATATTTATTCAATGATGAAATTACAGTTTCAACAGATATGCTTTCAGAATATTATGGTTATGATTATGAATATGTAATTACTGGTTATGAATTTGTTGGATTTACAGTTTCTTATTCATTACTCAGTGGTGCATTCTCAACAACTCCAACATCTATTTATCTTGATAGTTATTGGAATGTTGGTGCTAACATTAATAGTGGCTTTATTGCAAATGACGAAGATATCAACAACATAAGTTATTCTCAAACATGGAAAGTTGGTTCAACATTCTATTATAGATATGTTCAAGACATTTATTTATATCCAATTTATGAAGCAAAAGACTTCACAATTGAATATTATACTTGTCCTAATAACTACTATGGAAATCCAAACCATGTTGAAACTTATTATAAGTTAGATGAATCTCTTGCAACATTTAATGAAAATCATACTGTAAGAACTGCATCTCTTATTAAAGGTTATAAACTTGTTGGTTGGTATGTTACAAATGCACTTATTACAAATGCATATACAATTCCAAGTGATATTTCATTCTGGATGAATCACTGGGCAACAAGTTATGAAACAACAGGTTTAGTTGATGGTGAAAACTTCCATACAATTCAATCTGATGAGGTTCTTGGTGCAGGTTATGAAAGTTATGAACAAATTTGGTCAAGTGGTGAAAATGGTGATGACCCAACAACATTTGTTTGGAGAGAAGCACAAACTGTTTATGCTTATGCTTACTATATTCCACTCGACTATACTGTAGAATTCTATAACGCATCTAATAACTTAGTTGGCGTTGTAAATAATGCAAGCACATACTATAAACTTTCTACTTTAACACTTTCATTTAATGATGTTTTATGGGTTAAAGATTTAGGTAATGGTAAGTTTGACTTTATTGACAATAAAGAATTCTATGGCACAACTCAATCTAATCAAATTAATAAATTAGTAGGTTATACATTCCAAGGTTGGTTTGTTACAAACACACCACTCACTGGAAGTATTTCAGACTTTACATCAAAATATGAATCAGGAGATGAATCATTTGCTGCTGCAACAAATGGTGATAAGCATTACTACTTGCAATCATGGCAAGTTGATTCATATAAAGAATCTCATGATACAAGTTATGGAGATTATTTCTACTTTAGAAATTATGAGTTTGATAAGTTATATGCTTACGCATACTACTCAACAAACGAAAACAATCTCGCAAACTACAATATTAACTATTACTGGACAAACAATAACTCAGTATATGTTAATAATGGAACACATCACACTATTGGAACTGAATTTGCAAACAGTGTTGAATATTATACAGTAACTAACTTGCAAACAGAAAAAGCACCAGTATCATTTAATGAATACTATGCAACTAAAGTTGTATCTCTTAATGGTTATACATTTAAGGGTTGGTATATTACAAAAACAACTGATGGTAATAAACTTGTTGCAGGTGATTATATTACTGGAATAACTAGTGAATTCTTATATAATAAGGTTCATGAAGATTCAGACCCTGTTCTTGACTCTGGAGATCTATATAAGCAAGATTGGTATAATGGAGCATCATTTATATTTAGATATACTTATGATGTTAATGCTTATGCTTATTACACTCCAAATCAATATAAAGTTCATTTCTATTATTCACAATATCAAACAGAAAAATCTACACAACAATTAGATGAATATGCTAACAATGGAAATTATTCATTATATGAAGATTATAATGTAAATAATAATTATAAAGATTTTGTTACTTTAACAATTATATTTAATCAACCACTTTCTTTAGCATATGCTGAATTTAACCTTAATAATTTAGATTCATCTTATGTTCCTTATGGTTATGATTTCTATTATTGGATTTTCTCTAAACATGCTTCAACAGAATCTACTGCTTATAGCATGTCAATATATGATAATCAAAGTAAAGGATACTATAATTTAGCAGATAACTTTAACTTTAAAAATACTACAATCGCTAATAATGGCACAATTTACTATATTGATCCAACTGGTCTTGGTAACAATCTTTCTGTTCAAACTCCAGATGATAAGACTCAATATGTAAGTGGAAGATTTGCAACAGCAAACAACTATATCTTTGAATGTTATTATGATGAATTTAATAGTAGTTTACAAAACAACATTGTTGTAAACTTCTGGGATTTATATGATCAAGAAGAATATTATTTCTATGCTTATTACAAGAAAGAAATGTATAATTACACATATCATTATTCACAAACAGATTATGTTGATGAAATGAATGATTCAAGAACATATGATACATCAGATGTAAACTATGTTAAATATGATAATAGTATTAAATTTGATAATTTACCAAAGACTGCTCTTCCATATGCTCAATACTTATATGGTTGGTATGTTTCTGATAAGCAATTATCAACAACATTTGTTCCAAACTATGATGCTGATGCAACAATATTATCATTTAGTTATATGGAAGGTGGAGTAGAGAGAACTCTTGAACTTTCATCAATCTATAATGAAGAAGATATTTATGGTTACTATACAAAATCAACAAGTAAGTATAGTCCAGAACAAATTAATTGTAGAAAATATATCTATGCAATTTATGCTTATGTTGTAAATTCATACGATGTAGACTTAAAGTCAAGTTTATATGCTTCAAGTGTTGATGAATATGTTGATTCATTAAATAACACTCTTAGAGGTTATGTTGAATACATTACATATCAAGGTGTTAATATTTATGGTGAACCAACAACAAATCCTGTAAAAGTAGTAGATGGAACAATTTATGGTAGAGATTATTATTTACCTCAAGGTTCAATTTATTCACTTCAAAATAATACATTAGAATTAGTAATTAAGTGTCATCAAGGTTATGTTCTTGATAAATATTCAATCCTTTCTTCAACTGGTGCGAATTTAGCTGGCCGCGTAGCTAAGGTATATGATGCTAAAGGTTCTAATGGTTCTACAGGAACAAAAACAACAAATGTAATTGTATATGATGAACATGAAAATGACGATAAGTCAATGACTTATACAATTATTATTAATACTGCTTATGCTTATGATACTGATAACTATTCAGTTGATGCTCAAAGCAAGGCAATTGATATTACAAATATCTTATTAGAATTTGGCACAAGAACTTATGGTTTTGTAAATTATTCTCAAATCGGTAGCACAAATTCTGCTGCTGAAGGTTATTCATATTTCCCATATGTAACTGAAACAGATAGATTTGAATATACAAGTTCTGATGATACTTATGATATCGTTCGTAAATATGCTAATGATACATGTTACTTTGGTAACACAAACCTTGTAATTTTCTATCCAAAGCATGATAGAATTAACGGAACTTCAATTTATGAAATTTCTTCATATA
>JAFTMY010000018.1 GCA_017452165.1 Clostridia bacterium
CATCGTCATCATCTTCGCTATCGTTATCTTCGTCTTTATATTCTTCATATTTTAAACCATTTTCGATAGCATAATCCTCAGCAACACTTCCGTTTTCAACTTTTAAACCCACGAGTGCGCAATCACTAAATACATTTTCGCCAATAAACTCAACACTGCTTGGAATAACAATGCTATCTAAATATACGCAGCAAGAGAACGCCTCTTTACAAATTTTAGTTACACTACTTGGAATAACAACATTTTTTAAATTAATGCAGGCTAAAAACGCCGCTTCTCCAATTTCTGTTAAACTATCCGTCATTGTAACACTTGTTAAAGCGCCACAACCAGCAAACGCATTTAAGCCAATCTTTGTTACACTACCAGGAATATCAAAACTTTCCAAACTCTTGCAGTTTGCAAATGTTAATTCTTTAATTTCAGTTACTCCATAAGGAATATCTAAACTCTTTAATTTTTTACAATTTCCAAATGCAATTTGCTCAATTTCTTTTACACTACTTGGAACATTGATTTTTTCTAAATTTTCACAAATCGCAAAAGCACTTTCGCCAATTTTTTCAACAGTATTTGGAAGAATTATGGTTTTTACTTTTTCATTATTAGCAAATGCCTCTTCTCCTATCTCTGTTACTCCATTTGGAACTATTACAAAGTCTTTATTACCTTTATATTTTTTTAATATTACATTTTTTCCTTCTGTAACAATTTCAAAATCCTTGTCATTTAAACTGACTTCGTTTTTGATAATAATTTCATATTTAAGGTCATTATCTATTGCATACTTTTCAGCAACGCTTCCACTTTCAACATATAAAACAATATTTGGACAGTCTGTAAAATTATCTTCTCCTATTTCAGCAACCGTGCTTGGAATTACTACACTTTGTAATTTATCGCAATCCCTAATAGCACCATCCCATATTTTTGTTACACTGCTTGGAATTTCTAACCTTCTTAGATTTTTACAACCTGCAAATGCTAAAGGTCCTATTTCTGTAATATTATTAGACATTTTAACACTTTCTAAGGTTTCACTTTGAGTAAATGCGCACTGACTAATAAATGTTACACTATCAGGTATAACTACACTTTTTAAATTTTTATTACTATTAAAAGCATTTTCTATTATAGGGAATTCTATTCCTAAAAAGTTTTTTATATAAAAAACACCTTCAATCTTTGTAATACCATCAGGAATAACAACATCTCTTTCACTGCCATTGTATTTTTTCAAAACCTTTTCGCCTTCTTCATTAGCAAATCCAAAATCTCCAATATATTCGAGATTTTCTTCTTCCTCTTCTTCATCTTCATTAGAAGAATCCATCATCAATCTAAATGCATTCACATGCATTTTTAATTCTCTTAAAGACTTTGTTTTAGGAACTTTAACCTCTGACATTTCAAAATTGCCACCGCAGTTTCTTCTTTCAGGGTCATAATCTTCAATATCCCAGTTATCAATTTCCTTAGCAACTTTTCTATCAGCAACGAATATTTTTATTCCATCGTCTGTATACATAAATACTAAGTTTGCATTATATGTAGAACTACCAAATCTTCTTTCATATCCAAATTGACTATCACCTGTCATTTCTCTTGCAAGCAAGTCTATATCATAGCCATACCTATCAGCAAGAAGAACCACAAAGTCGATAAAATTCATATCTTCGCTATAATCATACATTTCAAAAATAATATATAAGTCATCAGGGTATGCACAAATAGGTTTTGTTGATTGGATTACAATGTTTTCAATATTAGATTTAAAGTTAGCAATATTTAGTTTTTCTGCAATTTTATTTGCAAAGCCTTTTAAAATCTCAATATTTTCTTCGCTATAATACTCTTTTACATCTTCACTAATATCCATTCTGCCAATAATTTCAGAGAACTTATAACAATTATCATCATAATAGCCAGACAACTCAGTTCCTAAATAAGTTTGAAGATATGCGTCATAATGAAGAGGAACTTTTACACTCATATCTTTAAATTTAAGAAGAGTTCTTTTTTCATCAATCTCGTCGTCGTCTTCTTCATAACCTTCTGCCGCTTCATAATATTCGCCATCTTTATAAATTTCACTATTACCTGACCCATAGTAGCCAAGTTTCATACCTTTTTTGATATTTAACTTATTAATCCATTGTTCATCAATTTTTTCATTATCCATTTTATTATCTCCCTAACCATTTAAGATTTAAAATATTCCTTTCAATTTTTCGAAATTTCATATTTCATAAAATAATTTTAAATCAAAAAAAAGCAAAAGTCTTTATTTTTTTGTCTACAATTCGTAGAATTTGTCTACGATTCGTAGAATTTTACAAAAATTATCAAATTTTAGTAAAAAAATAATTAATTATTTACATTTATATAATAAAAAAATGATACAACAAGAATTATCATTTTATTTCTTATAAAAATAAAAAAAGTAAGTTAGATGCAAAAATAATCGCTATTATAACTTACTTTCTTATTTTATTATAAAATTTTCTTTATTTTGTAAAAATATTTTTAATTTTATAAAAATTTTACAATTTAAACTATTTTTATTAATAATTAAATTTATTTTTCAATTTCTTGTATTTTTTCAATTTCTTCTTCCTTATTTTTTTCTAATTCATCATTTTTCCAAACAATAAATTGTGAAAAATAACTATCTCCACGATAATTATGAGGTCCATTACCATAATTTCCGTAATCTAATGACTCAAATAACTCTTCAGCCTTTTCATTATATTTTAAAAGATGACCGAGTAAATCATTGTTTCCTCCACCAACATTGATTTGTTTTAATGGTTTGTCAGGATGCTCAATGTTATACTGTTTTGCAAAGTCTGCAATACCTTGCATAAATGTTTTATAAGTTTCAATATTTTCTTCATAAGTAAAACCATTACGAACTTCAAAATTATTAAGTAATCCATATTGCTCATTTGGATTAATAAATAAAGTTGATTTAGCAATAATTTTATCTTCATCATCTCTAACAACAAGATTTTGAACATTAGGGTGAACAATGCTTGCATGCATAATTCCGTAACCTGCACCCTCAAGGTGTGCACAGCAAGAGCAAAGTTTTCCTAAGATAAGATTTGTTGGATCATTTTTTTCAAGCCACTCATAAGTAAGTTGTCTACTTGCAACTTGTGCTAAGTTTCCAGCAGTTTCTACTTGCAATTCTTCAATCTTTTCAGCCGTGCTATCAATATTTTCAAATGGACTTAATTCTTGAACTAATGGAATAGAAAGTATATTGTTAGGTGATTTTTTTATTTCAAATTCATTCATAATATCAACGGCCTTATCAAAAGTGTATTGACTATTTGAATAGGCTGAAACAGTATCTGCTATTTGTTGAGTTTCAGGAGTGACACCTTTAAATATGCTTCCCCTAAAATAATTTCTAAACTTTTCAATGGTTGGTTTTAATTGCCTTTGACTTCCACGATTGCTTGTGTTGGTTGCTTGGACTTCTTCAAATTGATTATAAACTCTTGAAATAAATTCACGATAGAAAATATTTTCACTCATAAGTTCTCTTAAGTTACCTAAATAAAAATCAGTAAAGTCTTTTTTAAAACCATCAGCCTTCATTGTTTCAAATGAATATGACAAATTTTCGTATGGACGGAACTCTTCTCTATCGATATATTCTTGAAGTTTTCCTGCTACCTTTTGTGAATAATCAACTTTTTTGCCATTATAATCAGCCATTGGTATAAACCCACCAAGATTATAATATCCAATACAAAAAGCATCTTTATTGAAACCTGAATACCTGTTTGTAGGTATATTTTTCATAATTTTCTTAAAAAATGTAAAATTATGATTTCTCATAAATTCGTCCATTTGTTCAGAACTTATACTATAGTTAAGCAAATTATAAAGTTCAGCAATAACATCATTTTTTTGTTCATTTATTAAATTAGGGTTAATATCTTTATAATTAAAAAATAATGGTATTTCTATTTTTATGTCTTCAATTGGATATGATTTTTCAGTTGATTTATGCATTACAGTAAAACCATCATCTGTTTTTTCAACGTATGAAAAATATGTATCATTTGGATTTCTTAAATTCTTAACAGTTGTAGGAACTGTAAAGTTTTTAATTTTTTTACAATTTTTAATAAAATTTTTCTTTAAAGTTTCAATACCATTTGGAAGATTTAATTCCTTAAGATTAAAACAATCTTTAAAAGCCGACTCACCAATAGTTTTTAATGTAGTTGGCAAAATGATTTGTCTTAAAAACTTACATTCTTCAAATGCATTGTCTTGTATTTCCTCTAACCCCTCTGGAAGATTAATTTTTGTAAGATAATTACAATCTCCAAAAGCATCTTTTTATATTACCTTTATATTTTCAGGAATATGAATACTAGTTAATCTAATACAAGCATGAAACATTGATTTAGGAATAGATGTAAGACCTGTTGGAATATTAACCTTATTAAGTGCTAAACAATATGCAAACGCCTCAGGTTCAATTTCTTCAATGCTTTCAGGCAAATGAATTTCATGAAGTGCATAACAACCACGAAAACAATTGCTTCCAAGAAATTTTAACCCTTCAGGTAATGAGATTTTTTTAAGATGCTCACAATTACAAAATCCATTTGCAGCAATTTTAGTTACATTTTTTGGAATCACAATTTCTCTTAAATAATTACATTTTTGAAAAGCACCTTTTTCTATTTCCTTAAGTGACTCAGGGAGCGAAACATCACGAAGATAATAACAAAAATTAAAAGCATTTTCACCAATTTTAGTAACACCTTCATTAATTACCAATTTTTTAAGACCAACACAATAACGAAAAGCATTTTCTGGAATTTTTGTAATTTGTGGTGGAATAACTACACTCCTAAGATTTTTACAATCATAAAAACAAGATTTGCCCATTGTTTTTAAACTATCTGGAAAATCAATTTTTGTAAGAGCATTACACTTATTAAAAGATTTTTCACCTATGCTTTCAAGATTATTTCCAAGGTTTACACTAGCAAGTTTTATACAATCACTAAAAGCATTGTCCCCAATTATTGTTACACTATCAGGAACTTCAATACTTGTAAGCATTGAACAATTTTTAAAAGTTGAATCTTTAATTTGTTTTAAATCTTTTGGAAGTTTTACAGATTTTAATTGTTCACAATTTACAAAAGCACTATGACCAATAACTTTAACGCTGTCAGGAATTTCAATACTTTTTAATTCCTTGCAATCAATAAAAACCTCATCAGCAATTTCAGTAACTGTTTCAGGAATAATAATTGTTCCGTTCGACAAATCACTATCTTCAATACTTTTTAAAATACCATTTTCTATTATCATAAAATAACTCCTTAGAGTTTTATAAAATTTTTATTATTATATATAATATAATAAAAATGAACAAATAACAAGATGTAAGTAAAAATTTATATTTATATTTTTAGATAAATAATTTATAAATCAATATTCATTTTTTTCCAAAAAAGCATTGCTTTTTTAAAAAAGTGAATTCAAATTTTTATATTATTATTATTTTAAAAATCTATTTAAAATACAATAATTAATTATTATAAAAATTATTTATTTTGTATTTTTAAGATTATTATATTATAAATTTTACAAATTAACATATTTTTTACTAAATATTATAATCACTAAATAATTTCATAATTAAACATATTTTCTTTCGCAAAGTTTTCAGCATATGAACCACTTTCTACTTTTAAAATCAAATCTTTACTGCAATCAACAAATGTCTTTTTTGATAAAAACTTTACACTTGCAGGGATTGTTATATTTTTTAATCTCATACATTTCAAAAACGCATCTTCTGATATTACTTTTGTATCACTATGAACCACAAAAGAAGTTATACATCTGTTCTTTACCTTTGACAATATATTATATGGATTATCACTATCACCTAAATATAACCCATTTTCATATTCATTATATTTTAAATTTTTACAAAATTTTAATACTTGGTTATAAATATAAACTTCATCACTTAAAATTTCTATATTTTCTAAATGATAATGCCTATCAAAAAAATCATTTACAATAACTTTTGCATCTTTATGAATAACAAGTTTTTTTACTTCACTATCTTTCATATCAATAAGTGCATGATATAAATTATCACTATTTCCTAAATACAAGCCATTTTCGTATTCATTAAATATTAAATTTTCACAACGTGAAAAAGCATTAACACCAATACTTTCAACAGTGCTTGGAATTTCCACTGTTGTTAAATTTATACAATTAAAAAACGCACTTTCATTTATCTTTTTTACACTATTTGGAATTTTAATAACTGTCAAACTTAAACATTTTGAAAAAGCAGCCTTTCCAATTTCTACTATACTATTTGGAAGATTTACATTATTTAGTTTTGTGCAATGCAGTAACGCATTATTTCCTACTTTTTTTATTCCATAAGGAATAATTATATCAGTTAAACTTGACTCAAAAAGCCACCCTTTACAACTATAATATAGCGAAAATTCTTCCACAAAACCATCTTCTACCCTGTATGGTATTTCAATTTCTTTTCCTAAACCTTTATAATTGTATATATTATAATTACCATTTTCTAACTTTTTAACTTCCCAAAGAAAATTTAAATCATATAATGAAACTGACTTTTCTTTTAATAAATCTATTTCTAACTGCTCATTTCGTTCTTCTTTTGTAAAGTTATTATGTTTATAATCGAGAAGCATTGCAGAAATTTCAATTTGATTTTTTCTATTTGCTTTTTCAATAAGTGTGTCAATATCTTTAAGTCTAAAAATCTTATTTTCTATTAAATAACCATATACACATTTATCTAAAATCTCATAAAATCTTACTTTATTACTATCAATATATTCCTTATAAAGATTAATATTTTCTTCACTTATATAACCACGATATGTTTTATAATTTAAGATAAAACCTAGCGCATATTTTAATTTATTTTTTTCAATCTTATTTAATAAAATGTTTGGTGCAAAAATAGAATTAATGTCTGATTCATTGATTTTTATTTCCCAACTACTATAATACTTTAAATTTAATTTTATACAGCCTTTGAAAGTATCTTTACCTATTTCTTTTACACTTTTAGGTATTTCCAAAATTTCCAAACTCTCACAATTTAAAAATGCATTCGTTTCAATTATTTTTAAACCATCTTGTAAAATTACTTTATGTAAAAATTTACAATTTTCAAAAGTTTTTTGTTTTATTTCCTCTAGTTTTGGTAAAATTATAGATTCTAAATTTACACAATTTTTAAAAGTCTCCCCACCAATATATGTTAATCCTTTTGGTAAATTTATTTCCTTTAAATTTGAGCAACCCTCAAATGCACCTGAATAAATTTGCTTAACACTATCAGGAATATTTATTTTTGTTAAACTTGTGCAATTAGAAAATGTACTATTTCCAATCTCTGTAATCCTATTAGAAATTTCAACATTTTTTAAATTTGAGCAATAAGCAAATGCCTCATAACCAATAGATATTACACTATTAGGAATAACAATACTAGTTAGCCCTGTGCAACTTTTAAATGTAGCAAATCCTATATGTTCTATATGCTTAGGTATATCTATATTTTTTAAACCATGACAACCACGAAACATTTCAGTAAAAGTTGCTGTAAAGTTACTTGGAAATTTAAAATTTATTATATTATTACAATCATCAAACGCTCCATTAGCAAAAAATTCTGTATCTTTATGAATTTCATAAGAATTCATTGTTGAATCTTTTACATTCACAAGAACATAATAAGGATTTTTTTTATTTCCTAAGTATAATCCATTTTTAAATTCGTTATATATTATACTTAAGCAACCTTCAAAAGCATATCTCTCTATTGTAATACGTTCACTTAATATCTCTATATTTTTTAAATTTTTACAATTCTCAAAAGCACAATTCTCTATATAATGAAGACCCTTTGGAATAACAATTTTTTCTAAACTAATACAATCTTTAAATGCACAATTTCTTATTTGAGTTACCTCGCTAGGAATAACAACTCTTTTA
>JAFTMY010000173.1 GCA_017452165.1 Clostridia bacterium
ACATATAAAACAAGTGGAACTTGCTCAAGATCTATTGATTTTGAAGTAGAAAATAATATAATTAAAAGTGTAAAATTTAATGGTGGTTGTTTAGGAAATACAACTGGTGTTGCAAAACTCGCTGTTGGAAGAACTGTTGACGAAGTTATAAACTTACTTGAAGGTATTCAATGCAGAGGTGGCACATCTTGTCCTGACCAACTCTCAAAAGCACTAAAAGAATATAAAACAAATAAATAAAATATAAAACTATGCCTTTATTAGCATAGTTTTTTTATATAAAAAAGATATTTATTAAAATAAATAGAACAATTTATCAAAATTATACATAAAAAAAGCGAAAGAAAATTTCTTTCGCTTTTTAAAATTTAATATAGTTATTTAACCTTATGCTTTTTTTGCAACGATTGTAGCATATTCTAAAGAATTTTCTTCAATTGTTAAATCTACTCTATGAAGATAAATGTTTGTTGTTTCTTTGTTATCTGCTCCAAGTTCTTTAGCAAAAATATAAAGATAATTACCAATAACTTCTGGAACAAGTGTTCCTGATGGAGTTGAAACTGTTGATTTTGAAAGTTTAACTGGGTCAACATGTGTTGAAACAGTGCCTTCTCTCATAACTTCAATTTTATAAACCACACTTGAAACAATATATGTTAAATATGTTACTTTTTCTTTCTTTGGTTCTTCACCCTCTTCAAGTTCTTCATCTGTTTCAATTTCTTCTTCTAATGTTGCAAGACCGATAAATGAAACTGCACTTTCATCACTTGATGAACTGCTTGATGATGAAGATGATGATGAACTGCTAACTTCGATTTGATTAATAACAACTGGGTCAATTTTGTAAGAATTTTTATCATTTGCTTCAAGCCATAAGAATTGTTTTGTTGTATCATCAAAAGATAAAACACAAATTTCGCCATCTTTTTCAACAAAAATAAGATTTTTATATTTTGTATAAGTTAAAATACCATTAAATAAAAGGGTATCTGTTGAACTTTCTGTAAGTGTTTGAGAATAAATAATCTCTTCATTTAAGTTCATAGACTTGCATGAATAAATTAATTTACCTGCCTTAATGCTAAGAAGAGAAATTGTTTTTCCTTCATTAGAAATACATACACTATCATTTACTACTGGAGATGTTTTATATGTTTTGTTTCCATCTGCTTTTCCATCTTCATAAATATCAACACTCTTTGTATAAATTACATAGTTATTAGTATCTTTTTTAGCATCTTTTGTTACACATTTTCCATTATTTTCACTAAGAACACAAGAACTTACATTTTCAATTACATAATTAACAACTGGTTCAGTTGCAACTTTAATACTTGTAACTGTATAATTTGATTTTTCATAAACTACTAAATGTAAATCATTACCTTCGATGTAATATGCACTTGATACACTTTCGCTATCACTATTTAATTTTGTTGTATAAATTGTATATGATTTTTTATTAACTAAATCATATCTCATAAATCTTGTTTGATTATGAAGAGTAGCATCTTGATAGTTTACTTCATTATTTGGTGAAGTATAGTATAAGTAATCACCAAAGATTGACATAAAACCTTTATTAAAACCTACTAAATCATCAACAACAACTTCATAAGTTGCTGAATCAATCTTACCGTCTTTATCCATTTTTACTCTGCAAATAGCAGATTGAGTATTACCTGTTGTGCTTTTTCCATCATTGGTTATTGTTCCATTAACAAAATATAAATAACCATCATGAACTAAAGTAATACCACCATTTGTAGTTTGTCCGTTATAAACTGTTTTTGCTGTATCAGTTGTTGTATTAGAAATCTTAGTTTTACAAGCAGTAAGATTTATCACACAAACAAAGGCAACTGCTACGCATAATAAACTTTTTAAAATCTTTTTCATAATTTTTCCTTAAATACCTTATATAAATTTAAAATTTTTACGAAATACCTATAGTATTCAACATATATTATTATAATTGTCAAAAAAAAATTGTCAACATTTATTATATAAACTATTGACCATTTTTATATTTAATTAACTAATTTTATCATAAAAAATTTGATATAGTTTAATAAAATCATTAATTGTTAATTCTTCTGCTCTAATAGTAGTGCTAAAATCATTTTGTGAAAGTATTTTTTCAACTTCCGTTTTAGCGATCCCATGAGTTTCAAGATTTGTTGAGAGTTTTTTTCTTCGCATAGAAAATGCTTTTTTTATAAATTTAATAAACTTATCATAGTTAATAATGTCATAATTTTTTTCGCAGTCAATTCTTACAACTGCAGAATCAACATTAGGAACTGGCATAAACATTTCTCTTCCAACTCTAAGAACTTTGCTAGGAGTTCCATAAATTTGACAAATAATTGAAAGCACTCCATAACTTTTATTTTTAGGGCTAGCGATAATTCTATCAGCAACCTCTTCCTGAACCATAACAGTAAGAGACTGCATATTTTTATTTTTTAAAAATCTAGTAATAATTGGAGATGTTACATAATATGGAAGATTTGCTACTAGTTTAAAATTCCCACCAATAAGTTTATTTAATTTATCATCTGAATAATTCATTACATCTTCAAAAACAAATTCAACATTTGTTCCAAAAAACTTTGTTTCAAGATATCCAAATAAGTCCTTATCTATTTCAAAAGAATACACCTTTTTTGCGACCTTTGAAAGTGCCTGAGTTAAAGCACCCTTACCTGCACCAATCTCAACAATAATGTCATCACTTGTAACACCTGCCTTTTCAACAATATCATCAAGCAAAGTTTCATCTGTTAAAAAGTTTTGACCAAATTTCTTTTTAAATTCAAAATTTCCCATAAATAACTAAATTTCTCCTTATTTCATCTTAAAATAAAATCTTTTTGCATTTTCTTCGGTTATTTTTTCAAGTTCTTGTGCGTCCATTTCAAGTTCATCAGCAATTTTCTCAATAATATACTTAATATTTTTTGATTCATTTTTTCTGCCTCTTAGTGGTTCTGGGGCAAGATATGGAGCATCAGTTTCAACTAGTATTTTATCAAGTGGAACATCTTTTAAATATGACCTATCTGTCTTTTTATAAGTAATATTTCCTGAAAAACTAAGGTAAAGTCCAAGGTCTAAAAACTCTTTATATAACTTTGCGCCTTCGCTATAACAATGCATAAGACCTGAATGATTAATTAAATGCTTATTTTCACTTAAAACTTCATACATATCTTCGCCGGCATTTCTGCAATGTATACAAAATGGAAGACCTAGTTCATCTGCTATTTTAAGTTGTTTAACAAAAAGTTCTTTTTGAGATTCTTTATCATAATCATCTCCATAGTAGTTTAGACCAATTTCTCCAATTGCAACAACCTTTTCACTTTTTGCAAGGTCTTTAATAGTTTCTAAATCTTCATCAGTAGTAGTTAACGAAAAATCAGGATAAATTCCAACGGTTGCATAAATATTATCATATTTTTCTGCCCATTCAACACTTTCCCTAGAATCTTCAAGTGTAGTTCCAATTGTAACTATCGCCCCAACATTATCGTCCTTCATATTATTTATAACTCTTACGCCGTCATCATTCATCATTGTAAGATGTGCATGTGTATCAATTATCATAATTCCTCATATTTTCAAATTTTAAACATAAAATTTAATATGAATAAAATTTGGATTTTTTTATTTTTAATAAGTATCATTTCGCTATGTTTTTTTGACCCAAGTCAAGTTTTAAACGGATTAATTAAAGCATCTAATAGTGCTGTTTCACTTTCGCTTTCACTATGCGCCGTCTATTCAATTTGGCTTGGATTATTTTCAATCTTAGAAAAATGTGGACTTTCTAGCAAACTTTCAAAATTGCTATCTCCCATTATAAACAAAATTTTTGGAAAAAACAACTTATCTGATGAAAGTAAAAGATATGTTTCTATGAATATTTCAGCAAATCTTCTCGGAATGAATGGTGCAGCAACTCCACTTGGAATAAAAGCAATCGAATCTATGCAAAAAGATAATAAAGATAAAAGCACCGTTTCTTTTCCTATGATTATGCTAATTGCCATAAGTTGCTCAAGTATTCAACTTTTGCCAACTTCAATTATAGGTATGCTTTCTAATGCTGGAAGCAAAAACCCCTCTGCAATTATTCTCCCCTCAATTCTAAGTTCTTTACTTTCCACATTAATTGCTATTGCGCTTGTTTATACATTTCATTTTATCTTTGACAAAAAAAAGAAAAAGGATTAATTTATGGCAAATTACATTATACCCATTTTTATAATATGCGTTTTAATTTTCAGTTTAATAAAAAAAATTAATGCTTACGAATGTTTCGTATCTGGAGCAAAATCATCTATTGACCTTTGCATCAACACATTTCCTTACCTTGTTGCAATCTTTGCGGTAGTAGAACTACTAAGCATAAGTGGAATATCTGCTTATCTAACTCAAGTTTGTAAACCTATTTTTAACCTATTTAAAATACCTTCTGAACTTGTTGAGTTTTTAATTCTACGACCTTTTACAGGTTCTGGCTCTATTGCAATGCTATCTAATATATTTGCCACCTATGGGCCTGACAGTTATATTTCAAAATGTGCGAGTGTTATCATGAGTTGCTCAGAAACAACTTTTTATGTTGTGGCAGTTTACTTTTCTACAACAAAAATAAAGAAACTAAGATACATTATTCCCCTTTGCTTGCTTAGTGCTTTTATCGGTTCAGTTATTGCTTGTTTATTTTGTAGAATTCTTTAAAAAATAAAATAAAAAAAATAGGATACTTTTTTATTAATTAATAAATTAATTAACGATTTAGTTATCCTATTTTACTTGTAATAAAAATTTTAATTTATATATTTTTTCTATTATAAATTTCTTTTAGTTCTTGTGTTTCTGTTCCATCTTCATTGCAAAGAACAAGCGGACTTAAAATTTTAAGTCCTGATTTAGCTCCTTTTTTTGCTTCAATTAAAACAAGATTTGGTTCTTTTGAAGCCTTTGGATAAACAACCCTCAAAACTTTTGGTTCTAAATTAGATTTTTTTAGTTCAAAAATTATATCACTAAGTCTATCTGCTCTATGAACCATATAAAATTTTCCACCATACTTTAAGGTCTTGCTAGATACTCTGCAAATAGTTTCAAGATTAGTTTTTATTTCGTGAGTAGCAATAGCTATTTCATCTTTTTCAGATGTAAGACCAACAGGGTTATAAGGAGGATTAACAGATATTACATCAACACTTTCATAGCCTAAAACTTTAGTAAGGTTAATTAAATCATCATTAATGACTTCAATATTTAAGTTATTATATTTAATCGACCTAGTTGCCCTATCTGCCATCTCAGGTTGAATTTCAACAGCGTAAGATTTTTTCACCTTATTTTTATAACTAGCAAGTATTGCAACAACTCCACTTCCTGTGCATAAATCAACATAGACATCATTTTGTCTAACCTTTGTAAAATTAGCAAGCAAAACAGAGTCGGTAGAAAATTTATACCCACTCTGTTTTTGAATAATCATTAAATTGTCAAGTTCAAGGTCGTCTAATCTTTCACCTTCAAGTAAAATTTCATTATTCACTTTTTGGTGCACCTACTGGGCAAACTGCTCCACAAGTTCCACAAGAAATGCATTTTTCTGCATCAATAACAGCCTTTCCATCATCTCCCATTGTAATTGCACCTACTGGACATGCAGCCATACAAGCACCACAACCAATACAGGTTTCTTTATCTATAACATATGCCATAATTATTCTCCTTAAAATTTATTATATTTTAATTATACAACTTATAAAAAAAATAGCAAGTAAGTTTTGCTATTTCTTTTTATTATCATAATTATTTCTACTATTATTATTATGATTATTTGCAATATTTTGCGATAAATTTTGGTTATTATTTTTACCATATTTATTAAACTTTGGTTTGTTATCTTTTGGCTTGTTTTCGTTATTTTGAGTATTTGGTCTGTTTTGTTCTTTTGTATTTTTATTATTATTTTTATTATTTTTGTTAAATTTGTTATTATTTTGATTTTTTTCTTGAGAATTTTTATTGTTATTTTGAGTATTTTGCACTTTTTGAGAATTTTCTTGAGACACTGTTTCTTGGTCTTCATCTAAAAGTTTTGCGCTTTCTTTCATAATTTCATCAATTCTATCTGAAACTGTCTTCTCATCTTTTTTATCATTTGTATCTTCTTGAGGTTCTATTCTTCTACCTTCTTTTAACTCCTCTAAGGTAAACTCTTCAACAATAAAACTATCACCTTCAGCCTTTCTTTTCACTGAAACTTTTTCTCTTAAAATGTCATTATAAACAACAGTCGCAAGTCCACTAGGAGTGCTAATTTCAGAGCCCACTTTTGGCATCTTTTTAATCATTTCTTCATAAAATGGTGCCTCGTATCCAAGACAACACATAAGTCTACCACAAACGCCATTAATTTTAGTAGGTGCAAGTGATAATCCTTGAATTTTAGCCATTTTTACAGTTACGTGTTCAAACTCTTTTAAAAATCTAGAACAACAACATTGTTGACCACAAACACCTGCTCCGTCACAAATTTTTGCTTCATCTCTTTGACCAATTTGTTTAAGTTCAATTCTAATTTTAAGCATAACAGCAAGTTCTTTTAAAAGTTGTCTAAAATCAACTCTATCTTCACTAGAAAAAACTATAAGAATTTTTGAATTATCTAAACTATACTCAGCAGTTACAAATTTCATAACAAGTCCGAGTTCTAAAGATTTTTTCTTAATTTCAGGAAGTGATTCTTTTGCTTTTTTAGCAAGCATCTCATATTTTTTCACATCACTTTCAGTAGCAACTCGAACAATTTTAGTGAGTTCTTTTGCTTTATCATCTTCAACAGTTACACCAAGTTTTACTACTGAAACAACTGTTTGGAAATCTTCAAAATTAACAACAAGTTTGTCGCCAAGTCTAAGGTCTTCTATATTTTGAAAGAAATAATATATTTCTCTATCTTTGGCTCTTCTTACACCAACAATCTTCTGCATTTTACTTTTACCTCCGCTAATTTAAATAAAAAGTTATCAATAACTGCTGTTTGATTTGCATTAAAAATCAAGTCTTTTTTTGATTCAAGGCAAGTGGAAATAAGCGTTGCCACTGCACTTAAATTTAATGAAGATGAAATAACTTTTAATTTGGTTAAAACATTTTTGCAAACAACAAGTTCACTCTTTCCTGCTAATATCATAGACAAATCACGAGAAATTAAAATAGCAATATCAAAAAAGTCATTTTTATCTACTGTTTTTGCCGTAAAAATGCTTGAATATTTCAAAACATCTTTGCTACCTTTTATATCGAAAAAACAAGAAACAACCTTGTCAAAAAAATCTATAAAACCATCATTTGACGCAAGATTTTCAGCAAATGTGGAATTTCCATTTGAGCAATTTGCAAAAATTTGAGCATTATTTAAACTGATACCTTTTTCAGTTAATAAATTTGTAATTTTATCATTTGAAATTTCATCAAGTTTTATTTGTTTTACTCTTGATAAAATTGTTTGAAGTATTCTTGAAACCCCACTCGCTCCCATTAAAAAATAAGTGTTTTTTGGTGGTTCTTCAATAAGTTTTAAAATTTTATTTTGACTTGCTTCGTTCATATTTTGAACATTTAAAAGCACAAAAACTTTTTTATCTGCCTCAAACGGACGAACCTGTGCATTTTCTAATATTTCTGAAACAACTTCAACATTAATTTGGCTTGCTTTATCTTGACCATAAATTTTAACATCTGGAAAAGTATTATTATTAATCCTTAAAATATTTTTATCAATATTTTCCGTTTCATTAATATTGATTAAATCAATTGATATTTTCTTTATAAAACTAGATAAAAAATTATCGTCTTGGCTAACAAAAAGATATGCGTGAGAAATTCTATTTTCACTTATATCTAGATTTACAATATTATATGCATTAGTTTCTTTTATAACATTTTTATAATCAAGCATAAATTCACCTATAAATAATTTAATAAAAAAAAATTATAAAGTCAAGAAATATAATACAAGCGTAAAATTTTATAAAATAAAAATATAGCAAAAATGCTATATTTTTATCATAATAAGTTTAAATTAATTAATTTCTAAAATTTTCATTTGAATATCGCCAGCAGGTGCTTTTACTGTTATAATATCGCCAACCTTAGCACCAAGAAGAGCCATACCCATTGGAGATTCATTAGAAACATACTTCTTTCTTGGGTCACTTTCAATGTTACCAACAACCTTGTAAGTTTCTTCTTCTTCAAATTCCATATCATAAACTTTAACAAAATTACCAATACTTACAACATCATTAGACACATCAGCATCTTCAACAATTGTAGCCTTTCTAAGCATTTCCTCAATTGTTTCAATTTCATTCATTAAAATTGTTTGCTCTTTTTTTGCAGCATCATATTCAGAATTTTCGCTTAAATCACCAAATTCTCTAGCGATTTTAATTTTTTCTAAAACTTCTGGTAACTCATTATTTTTTAAATAATTTAATCTTTCTTCTTTTTCTTTTTTACCTTGAGCGGTCATAAATAATTCAGCCATAATATCTCCTTCTAGTAAATATTCATCTACTATAAAAATTTAGTCGTATTATATTATAAATTTTAATTTATGTCAAATTAAATTTAATTTATTTTACTTGATTTAATTTTATAATCTATGATAATATATTTTTATTAAATTTTATTTAATAATTAATTGATTTTTATAATTTTCACTTCAATAATCAAGGAGAATTTTATGTTAAGAATTTGGGCAAGAACAACTGTTGATAATAAAATTATACTTTCTTATATCTATGAAAGCATCGACCACTTTTCGGTTGATACTTTTCGCTTACATATCGAAAAGATTTGTCATGAATTAGACCTTCCAACACCAATCGTTTTAAAAACTCATGTAAATAATTATGATGAATTTGGCACAGTAACATTTTATAAAAATGACTTTGTAGAATCAGTAGATTTTGAAAAACTAATCTTAGAAAATGCAGTCATTACGCATTAATAAACAATATTATCTTCAATATTAAATTTCAAATAAGCATTTCCAATTGTAACAACCATACTTGTTATATCTTGGAAATGTTTTTTTGCTCTATCACAAATATCGCTTTCAAGTTTTGAAATAATACTAAATACATCATCATAATCTTCAATCGCAACAATAATATTATTCCCTGCATTTATCTCTGCCTCGCAACGAGAAAGAAAATTATTAAGTTTATTATAAACTTGTGATTTATCTTCGTTTTCTGCGTAATTAAAATTTACTATACCATCACCTGCATAATGATTTTTTGTAAAAGTAATCAATTTTATATTTTTTTCTTCACAATCTTTTATAAGATTTGTTATACAATTATTTAATTCTTCTTTTGTGCTTAAATAAAAATCCATTGATTTACCCCAAGTTAAAGGTTTATTATCTACATAGATTTTTCCTATATTTTTATTAATCTTGATACCATTTATTGAATAAATTTTATAGTAAGGTTTAACAAATATTATTTCAACAATATCACTAAGTATTAAATTATATTTATTTATTATCTCTGCTGAAATAAGTATATCATCTTCACCTTTAATAAAACTTTTTTTTCTTAAATAAAATTCTCCGTCATCTTCACAAACAGTTCTTGTTTCAATTGACTCGTTAGTAACATAATTTGAAGACTGTATAGCAACCTTTCCAAATCCAAGTTCACTATACATATTGTATGTATCATAATAAAAGTTCTCATCATTATTATCTTTACTTAATTTTAAGTCATCTTCAAAATTTGTATGTTTTCTAATTTTATCTAAACATTTTTCAATATCAAGTTCATGCGTGCTATGTCTACCAAAGAGAGTCTTTGGACTTTTATCGGGTGTGCCATATACATTATTCAAAATACATTTAACAAGTTCATCTTTCTTTTTTGAAGTAGGAGAGTTTACTCCTAATTTTCTACCAATAACTCTAAGTTCTCTAATATTTAAACAATATAATGATTTTTCATTAAAAATTAAAGGGTCAATTTTATTATCTTTCATATTTCTTCCTCCTCTTTTGTTTAAATTTTAACATATTTGAATAATTTTGTCTAATTAATTACATAAATTTATAGGAGAATATATATATATTTTCTCTCCTTGTTCAAAAGTATCAAAAACTTCATTTTGATTTGTAATTATATCTGGTTTAACATTTAGTTTTTTAGCAACATCAAAAAGTGTTTCACCTTGACTAGTAATATAGAGTTTTATGCCACTAGTATTAATATTTTTTTCACTCTTTAATTCATAAGACTTAACAAATTTAGTGCTGATTGTATTTTCAAAAATAACAGAGTAATTTAAAATATATACAACCTCTAAAAACTTTCCTGCTTTTACCTTAAACGATGTTATTTCAAGCGCTGTATTAACTTTTCCAACTACCTCTCCTATATTTCTAGGAATTTCAATTTTTATAGGAAGAGATGTTTGTATAGTAGAGAGTTTTTCATCAGCCCTATATACTGCATCTGAAGTAATCGTTCCTGTTAAAAGACTCTTTTCTTCTAATTCTTCAATGCTATCTAATTTAAACTTAGGCAAACACACACCAATAACATCATCAAAATTTTCAATATTTGAAATATCGGTTGAAAGCATAAATGTATCTGAATAGTTTTTCATATTTGAAAATGACCTTGCTTCAATATAATCAAATGTTGTGCTAATATTATTTGAAAGTGAAAACATATCATCTACAAATTCATAAGTGTTTTCTTCATAAATAAGACCTTTTACAAAAACACTAATTTCATAAGTTAAATTAGTTTTTAAATCATTTGCTTCTGCACTAATATTTACATTTGTAACATTTGAGTATGCTGACAAAATCATATTCGGAACAACACCATCAGCAGAAATTTCTTGTTTAAAATCAAATTCTTTGCTAAGTGAACCTATTCCTTGTTCATCTTTGTAAACAATATTTGAAATAATTTTTCCTTCAACTGAAATTCTATCAACTAAGCAAATTGTTTCGTATAAAATAACACTTGCATCATAGTTAATTATTGTTATATTATCTAAATTTACCTCTGTTACTTCTGCGACAACAAAATTATCTTCGCAAGAAGTAATATATCTTAATGAATCAAATTTACTTCCCTTTGTAACCAAATTGTTGTCATCATTAAAAATAGGTATCTCATACTTATAATTTCCATTTAAGCAAATATTATGTTCAAAAATACAAATTACATCATTACCTGAATAATTTATATTTTTAAGTTCAATATTATCCTCAGCAAAAATATCTTCTAAAGTGCAGTTTATCTGTTGTTTTTCAATAAAATCAAAAACCATTTCGCTGTTTTCAATTAAATTTTCCTGACTTATATAAATAACATTAACATTTATTTTTCCACTAAGTGAAATATAACCATTCATAATATCACAAGAAGTAATAATTGACTTTTGTGATACACTCAAAATCTTGCTAATACTATTTCCTGTAGAAACCTTTACTTGAGTTGAAAATTTATCCATTGTAATTTTTTTTCTTGCAAAATAACCTATATTTTCCATAATATCCCCCACTAAAATAATTTTACTAGATAATATTTTTATTTATGACAAATTGTATAAAATAATTTTTAAAGTTAATAATTTATTTGGGAGATAATTTTATGAGAAAAGTAAATAGTAGTGTTTTAACAGTTATTCAAGAAATAGAAAAACTCAAAGGTGAAAATATTTGTATGGAAATCAATAAAGGTCGAAAGAGAATCGAAAAATATCAAGGAATTATAGAAAACACATATCCTAACATTTTTACGGTAAACATTGGAGACGATAAAAATCCTTTATCTTATTCATATACAGAAGTTTTATGTGGTGATGTTGTTATAAGTAAAATAGGAGGCGAAAATAATTAAATTTTTAATAAATTTTTCAACAAGAAATCAATTTTATCCTTTTAAACTATTTGCAATTCTGCAGATAGTTTTTTTATAAATTTTAATTTAGAATCTTTTTATATAATTGACAAAAATAACGATAAAATATATTATTAAAAAAATTAATAAGGAGATAATTTTATGGAATACCCAATTTTTAAATATATGGCAAATGCAAAAGAGTTTTTAAATTATTCTGAAGATGGTGTTGTTTGCGACTGCTGTGGAAAAACTACAAACATCTTTACTGATAATATGTATACTGCAAAAAGAATTAATGCTATTTGTGTTGATTGTATTAAATCAGGAGAGGCTTGTAAAAAGTTTGACGGAGAGTTTAACACTGTTACTATAATAGATAATAAAGAAGCAATTGATGAACTTGTTCACAAGACACCAGCCATTCAAACATTTCAAGAAATTGACTGGCCAGCATGCTGTAACGATTTTTGCAAATTTTTAAGAATCTTTACTGATGTTGATTTTGAAAATGAGCAAATCTGGGAAGATATCAAGGAAACCTTCGATGAAGATGAAGAAGGATACTCTATTGATTATGTTAAAGAAATGGATTTAAGTTATTTGTTATTATACAAATGTGAAATTTGTGGCAAACACCACATAAAAATTGATGTAGACTAAAAACAAAAAACAGATTATTACAAATTAATTTAAAAAATTAAAATGTCTTAATCTGTTTTTATTTTGTATTTTTAAATAAAAAATTAAAAATAATAATAACTTTTTCTCTATCTTTATTTTAATTTATTAAAGCATATTATATTCTTATATTTGACTCAAAACTCCTATATATCTTTTTATTTTAATATAGGTCCAATATTTACACCATAAAAATCTATCCAAATATTAGTATCCCATTTTAATAATGCTTTAATTGATTTTAATGTGTCAATTGTTATATATAAACTATCTCCAAACTTTGAAGTTCCTCCAACAAAATATATTTCACTATCAACATAATTTTTTGTAATTAAATCCATATTATTAGAATTTCCAACAATAAATCCTTTATAATCTTCACAAGTTAAATATAATAAACGAGATGAACCATCTTTAAAAGTTGTCAAAAATGAATTAGTAATAGATGAATTACTATAAGCCTTTCCAACCAATCCTCCTAAATACATATCTCCATCATAATCTGTAGAACTAAATTCATCATAACATTTTATATTCACAAGCAACGCATAACTATTTGAAATAGAAGATGTATAACCCAAATATCCAACCAATCCACCAACAAATGATGAACCATATTTACCTAATAAATTTGTCTTTATTTCACTATTTTCTTGCCATACATAAGAATTACTGATTGTAGATTTATAACTTTCACCAACAAGCCCACCACAATAAATTTTACCATTTTGTGTTTGAGAGTCTAAATCAATATTTGTTGAAGTTTTAAATTCAACACAACACTTTGAAATTGTTGAATTACTAGCATTTCCACAAACTCCACCAGCATAAATTACTTGAGTCGCTAAAATTTTTATAGGACTATAACATATTTCACAATTTGAAATCGTTGAGTTTTTAGCACTGCCAATCAAAGAACCAGCATAACAACTCCTTACTCTTGCATCAATGTCCGCATAAGAAACATCTACATCATCTATTACACAATTTTCCGCATAACCTGCTAAAGCACCAACATATTCATTAAAACCCATATTAGATGAAATTTTTATATCAATGTCACCAATTGAAATGCCAGTAATTGTTGCATTTTTGATATATCGAAATAATCCTGTATATTCATCCATAGAAGTTATAGAAATATCCCTTAAAAAGCCACTCACATAATCTAATTCACCAGTAAAAGGATTATTTTTATCTCCAATTGGAACATATTCATATCCTTTAAAACTAATTTGTCCTTGAACTCTATATTTTCCATCTAAATTTTTTGGTATAATTTCTAAAAAATCAATTGCACTTGTAATTAATCTATATCCTTCATTATCAACTTTTGTTGAAATAAATTTAGCATATAAATTAATATTTCCAGTTGTTCCTGCTGGAATTGTTTTTATTTCTTCACCTGTAAAATATTTGTTATCATACCAGCCCTTAAACTCATAATCTTGTCTTGTTGCATTTGTAAGAGATATATCACCTGTTTTCTTATTATAAGATGTTGGATTTAAATGTAAACTATTTTCAACATTATAATAATTTATACTATATGTAATAATATCAAACTTAGGAAATAAATTTAAATTTCCATACATACCTGCCCATATAATATTGACTCTATTATTAAAATTACAATCGCTATACCAACCATTAAAAATATACCCAAATTTTACAGCATCTGGAATTTCAATTACTGATCCAATAGTATAAGTAGTTGGAGGTGTTTCAGTGTTTTTAAATGTAGTATCGCTATCTATGTGATAAGATATGTTATATTGTATTTTGTTTATAACTGCTGAGATAGTTACATCTTCACTTGGCATTGTAAATGTATCTCCATCAATTTGTTCTCCATTTAAAGTAAAATATAAAAATTGATATCCTGTTTCAATATTTTCATAATATAATTTTACTTTTTCACCTTCTTTTGCTTCTGACACATAACAATAAATATTTCCGTTATTTAAACTATCTAATGTAATGCCATATTTTTTATCACTATCAGTGCAACCAGTAAGCATAATAGATATTGGAATTAAAAAAGTTAATATAATACTTAAAAATATTTTTTTCATAATTACTTTACCTCAAAGTTAGTATAACACATTTACTTTTTAAATTTAATACTTTTATAAAAAAATATGTAATATTTCATAGAAAACAAAAAAAACACTTTATTATCAAAATAAAGTGTTTTTTATATTTAGTGTTTATTTTCTCTTTCCTAAAAGGTCTGACAAATCATCGTCATCATCTTTATAGTCATCTTCATCTTCTTCATCATCGTCATCATCTGACACTTCAACAACTTCAAAATCATCAACGCTTTCAACAACTTCGTCTTCTTCAAAGTCTTCATCAAATTCACTAGAAAATTCAATTGATGTATCTAAATCAAGAAGTGGGTCATCGTCATCTTTATATGGGTCTGAAGTTAAATCAACCTCTTCAAAACCAGGATTATAAGGGTCATCATCTGTCTTTCTATCATCATCGCCATCAATATCAGAGCCAATCATATCGTCATCATCTTCATCATCATCTTCTTTATTCCAAGATTTTGAATCATCGTCATCATAACCATTCTTTTTCTTTTTACAATCTAAGCAAGTTGCTTGACCTTCCTTAATATAATTAACTCCACAAACAGGACAAAGTTCCATATCTTCAAAATCATCTAAAAGACCATCATCTTCGCCTTCGTTATAATGTTTCATTTCTGTTTTACAAACATGACAATAATCTTCATCTGCTAAAATATAATTAAGTTCACATCTTGGACATTTTATATATTTTCTTCCCATACATTTTACCTCAATTTATTTTTTCAAATTACTAGTAATATTTAATTTGAATTGATTATTTTTATATTGTATTACTAATTGCTAGAAATATACACTAATTTTTTAAAAATGTAAAATAAAATATATATATTTTTTTTAAATTTATTAAAAAAATAAAAAAAGCATATTATTAACTAATATGCTCTATATATTTTAATAAAAATACTATATTTAATTATTTGTTATTATCAATAAATTCAACTAAATCTTTAACAGTTTTAATGTTTGGAATTTCTTCATCTGGAATTGAAACACCAAATTCATCTTCAAGTGACATTAAAACTTCAACCATATCTAAAGAATCAGCACCTAAATCTTCTCCTAAAACGGTTGTTTCAACAATCTTATCTTTGTTAATTGAAAGTTGATTTGCAATAATTTCTCTTACTTTTTCAAATGTCATAAAATTTTTCCTCCGTATATTATGTTACCATATTTATATAAATTTTGCAACAATCTAAAATATTTTTATTAGATTCTATATAATATTATTTTGCAGTTACACTATTACTAGCAGTTATGGTTAAAGTTTTATATTCATTAAATAGTGGTCTATTTATATTAAACTCAATTGTAGAATCTGGTTTTATATCAAATTTAACATCATCAAAAGAATATTCGTTAAGCATTTGTATTTCAACTAAATTTCCTCTTAAATCTATATATTTAAAAGAAAGAATTATATCATCAATCTTAAAAATACCATTTGAAACTGACTCACTGAAAACATCATTAACTCTAACTTCAAATTTTTCAATATATTTTCCATCAATAAGAGTTGTTGTTACATGACGCTCTGCATGTATAAATTTAACACCAATATCTATATATGTAGGTTTACCATTATTTTTTATTATACTTTCAGCAATATTTATTGCTAAAAGACCTGGTATCGCATAAGACACACCCTCTACTATTATATTTTTGTCATCTGATTTTGTATTGCTAAGTTTTGAACTTATAATTCCAATAAGTTTTCCTTCGCTATTAAAAAGTCCACCACCTGAATTACCAGGATTTATGGTCACATCTGTTTGAATTTCTCTATTTACGCCATTTTCAAGCACTACTTTTTTGTTTATGTAAGAAATAAGACCACTAGAAGCACTGAGTCCACCTGAAAGAGAATTTCCAACAGTAAAAACACTTTCTCCCATAGCTAAATGCTGACTATTATAAGATGTTATTTCTGAAATTCCCTCAATATTAGATAAATCTCTAACCTTTAAAACAGCAATATCATACTCAGTAGAATAACCAACAACGTAAACCTTTATAGGCTTTAAATATGTTGAAAATAAAATATAAACAGAATTTTCATAACCTGTAATTATATGTTCACAAGTCAAAATATAAGCAGAGTTTTCATTTCTATCAATTTTATAAATAACACCAGTTCCCCTATTTATGGTCTTGTTATAAAATGAAGATTCATCTGTTGCTGTTCCACCTGATGCTATTGCAACAGTGCTTTTTTTCGCCTTTAAAACAGCATGTGAAGTTATACCATCACCATTGACAGTTATTTGATTATTAACATTTGTAATATTTTTATTACCACCATTTTTTATGCTAAAAACAACAATTCCCGACAAAACAATATTAAAAACAAATAAAACAGCAACTAGTATTACTAAAACAACGAAAACTTTTTCATCAATAGAACTATTTGAACCTTTTATCTTATTTTTTAATTTAGATAAAAAACCTTCTTTATTAGTCTTTTTTTCAGAAATATCTTTTATTTCATCTTTTGTTTTTTCTTTGTTTCTTTCCTTTAAATCTTTATTCTTTTCGTTTTTTATAATTGATTTTTTAGGTTTTTTCTCTTTTTTTATTATTTCATCAAATAAACTTTTTTTCTTTGCTGGTCTATCTTTATTGTAATCATCAATTAAATCTTTTAAACGATCTTCTTTATTTTCACTTTTAAGATTTTCATTATTTGTTTTAATTAAATTAGATTTATTATCAATATTGTCAATTTTTATAATATTTGATTCATTTTTTTCATTATTAGTATTTTTTTCAATAATTACATCTTCATTTTTTATTAATTTTGAATTATTATCTACTGTATCACTTATAATTTTATTTTCATTTTTTACTAAATCTTTATTATTAACATTGATATTTGAAATTACATTACTAGAATTTACATTAGATTCTTGATTATCGTTATTTAAATTACTATTGTCTAATTTAGTTTTATCTTTTTTTACTTCTCTACTTAGAGTTTTAGCAAGATTTGTTATTTCTTTTTGTTTTGATTTAACATTATCTAAATTTGATTTATTAGTTTCATTAATACTTACACTGTCTTCTAATAAATTATCTTTTTTATCATTAAATTTTTCTCTATTTGTTACCTTGTTATCCAACTTATTAGAATCTATATTAATATTTATTTTATCATTATTATTTTTTTCATTTTTATTATATTTTGTATTTTTTTCATCAGATTTAGCAATTTCTTGCGTTTTTACTATTTTTTCAACGTCTTCTTTCGCAGTTTTAGTTTTTTTATCTATTTGCACTTCTTCTTTTTTTATAGATTCCTGATTAAACTCTTTTTCTTCCGGAGATTTTTTCACCAAATTTGAATCTTTGAATTTATTTTTTAAAATCTTAACTTTTTTCTTTTTCGGTTGACTAATATTTTTAATAGAATTTTTCTCTTTTGAATCTACATCTAAAACACTTTCTACTCTCTTTTTCTCTTCTTTTTCTTCTTTCTTTTTTCCATCAATCTTTAAATCATCTTGCTTTTTCTTAACTTGTTTATCTTTATTTTTTATTGATTCTTCTTTTTTAGTATCTAAAGGTTTTTTATTGTTTTTTAATACAGATTTACTTTTCTTATCTAATTTATCTTTATTTGTATTCTTATTATTTAATTCTTTTTTATAATTTTTTATCTCTTCATCTAAATTATTATCTCTATATTCATTAGGATAAATTGATGGGAATCTTATAATTTCACCTTTTCGAGAAATAGGGGTATCGTCATAAGATATTTTTTCAGCACCAGAAAACTGATTTAAAACATCTGTTACTTCTGCATCAAATTCATTATTATTTGCCATAGTTACCCCCTTTTCTTACTTTTTAATTTAATTTTTTGATTTTTCTTTTGTTTGTTCACCTGTTAATTTTTTTGCTCTTTTCATATTAATAAATGTAAAAATTCCAAAAATTAATATTGTTGTGCCATAAAAAGCAACTGTGATAATAACTGTTTTCTTATTAAAAAATTTCTCTTCTTTTTTACTAACATAAACTTTAGTCATTATTTGAAATTGATCTTCATCTTTATTTGGTCTTGAACCCTCAGCCTTTGCAACAATAGATGCCACACCTTTTTTGAGTCCTGTAATTTTTACAATATAAATTTTACTTTTTTCATCATAGATATAACTATTAACTTTAAAAATTTCTTCATCTGAAGATTCAATCTTAACCTTACCTGTAAGTTTAAAACCATCTTTTAATTTAAACGATAAAGAAATTACTTCTTCTTCAATTAGTTCATACTTATATTGTGTGAATCCACCAAAAGAATAATTACTACAATTAAACTCAATTTTATTATTAAAAAGTGAAATTTCCTTATTACTTCTTGTTTCAGTAAGTTGAATATTAAAACTAGTCAAGCCCTCTGTATCCATTTTAAAATCATATCCACTTACAACATCTGTTCTACCCTTACC
>JAFTMY010000174.1 GCA_017452165.1 Clostridia bacterium
TTTAAAATATTTATTATTATGTTTACATTTTTTTTTATTTATTATATAATATTTTTTAGTTTAAATTATAAATTTATAATTATTAGGAGAATATTTTTTATATGGACATAGGACGATTTATTTTATCTGCAAGTTTTTCAATGGGTGATGGACTTGCAATTGCAGGTATTGTTATACTTCTTTGTTTTTCTGCGTTTTCTTCTGGTTGTGAAACATCATTTTCTTCAGTTAACACAATGCGTATTAAAACTTTAGCAGAAAACAGAGTAAAAGGCGCTAGAAGGGCTCAGTATATCTGCGACCATTTTGATTTTGCTCTCTGTTGTTTTTTAGTTATGAATAACCTTATTAATATTGCAAATACTACAATTTGTGCTTATATTTTTGCTAAATTTATTGCAAACCCAACACTTGCAAATATTATAAATACTATTGTAATGACAATTATAATTTTAGTATTTACTGAGATTACACCAAAGGCTTATGCAAAACATAATCCAGAGAAATTTGTTTTAAAATTTAGTGGCCTTGTTTTTGTTGTTATGAAAATTATGGGAGTTTTAGCATTTCCATTTTATAAACTTCAAAAAGTTTTTATTAAAGGTGAAAATGAAGTCAAAATTACAGGTGATGAATTTGAAAACATCGTTGACACTATGGAAGTTCAAGGTGTAATTGATAGCGAAAATGCAGATATAATTCATGGGGCGCTTGATATTTCAGAGAAGACAGTTTATGATATTTTTGTTCCAAGAGTTGATATGATTGCTATGCCGGTTTATGCAAAAACTAGCGAAATAAAAAAAGCATTTGCTGAAAATCAATTTTCAAGACTTCCTATTTATGAAGGTGATAAAGACAATATTGTTGGTATTTTAAATTTTAAGGACTTTTTTGTTTCAGACTATGAAAGTGAAAATTATAATTTAAAAGATTATTTAACAAAGCCGCTTAAAGTAACAGAGATTATGAAAGTTGATGAACTTATTAAGTATATGCAAAAAGAAAAAAAGCATATTGCAATTGTTGTTGATGAGTATGGTGGAACAAGTGGTATCGTTACAATGGAAGATGCTATTGAAGAAATGATAGGCGAGATTTATGATGAACACGACAAAGCAATTGACGCTCCAATTCAAAAACTTGAAGATGATAAATATAAAGTTTTGCCAGATGTATCAGTTGAAGATTTATTTGAATTTTTAGAAATTGAACACTTGCCTGAAACTAGTTATTCGTCAGTTGGTGGTATGGTTTATGAACTTTCTGAAACTCTCCCTAAAAAAGGAACGATTGTTTCAATAACTGTTGAAGATGATGTTTTAGATAAAAATAAAAATTATATTACTATAAAAAGCAACTTAACTTTTAATGTTGAAGAATTTGATGATGATAGAATTCAAAGCATAATTGTGACTGTTAAAAAAGAAAATTTTGAAAGTAAAATAGATGAATAATGAAAAGGCTTTACTATTTTAGTAAAGCCTTTTTGCTTAATAAATAATATTAATATTGACAAATAAAAAAATGATATTATATAATTATAATACATTATATTTAAGGAGTGATTATGGAAAAATTCTGGAAAAATTTTAAAATGCCAGTTATTGTAGGTTTAATAGCATCGGTTATTTATATTATTGATGCTTTTTTAGGGAAGGCACTTGCTGATGGTTCATTTATGTGGGTATCATTTGTATCGTGGACAATTTTTTATAGTGTTTCAGTAAATGAAAGAATAAGGGCTCTTATAGGAAATGTAATAGGTTTCTTATTTGGACTTCTTATGTGGCACTCAAGTTCATTTTTTCCAGGTTCTATTTTTGGAATTTCTATTGCAGGACTATTATTTGTCTTTTTGGCAAATGGTGCGATGATGTTCTTTCCAAAATTTTCTAAACTTTGGTTAAATTCAATTTCTGGTATTTTTATGGGTGTATTTTTAACTTTTAGTGGTCTTGGTGTAAAACTCTACCCAGTAACAGTTTCAGATGCATTTTTACAACTTGGAATCATTTTAATTTATAGTACATTTGGTTTAATTGCAGGATATTTATGCACATATTTTGGAAAAGAAAAAAAGTCAAATGATGCAGATATCAAACAAGTTTCTGAAGAAAGTGCAAGCGAAAAATCAGAATAAAATTAATTTCTTTTAATATAAAACCAACTTAACTGAGTTGGTTTTTATATTAAATAAAAATTGTAATTTAATTAAAATATTTTATTAATTAAATAAAAAAAAGGATTTTATAATAATGAAATTTTTTCGAGAGAAAAACGCAAAATCTATTCAAGATTGTATAAAAATTACGCCAAAAACACATAAATTAGGTGATTTTTTGGTAAAAAAGTTAATAGAGAAGGCAAATCATATTGAAACTATATTTGATGATAACTTAAGATATGAGTATTTAAAAAATAAAAATAAATTAGAAAAAGCAAAGAATCTAACTAAAAAAGAAATAAAAACTTTTTTAGCAAAAAGATTATCGGTTGACCTTCTTCAGTTATACAACGATATGGCAAAATACTATTTTGTCACTAAGATAAAAACTCAATCCATATTAGATAACACTGCATTAAATTTGAAAGAGTTAGAGTATAAAAAGAGTTTACTTAGTTTAAGTGAAGAAATAAAAAATAGTGATAATAAAGATGCAATTTTTAATAATTTTTATAATTTAATTTTAGGATATATGTCACTTTTTGATTTAAATTTTGAAATTATTGAAAAAGAGCGTTTAAATGTTGAAGAAAAAGAAGGAAACTTTTATAATGGTATTATAGTTATTTATAAAAATTAATATTTGGAGTAAAAAATGAAAATAATATATGTTCATCATGCAATGAGAGAAAAAGGTAAACCACCAAGTCAATTAGATGATATAACAAGTCTTGGAGAGAAAGATGCTGGTCTTTATGCTGAAATTTTTAATCTTGTAAAGGATAATGGTATAAATATAAAAGCAATTTATACTTCCCCATTTTTAAGATGCAAAAAAACTTCTGAAATTATAAATAGTAAAATGAAAGTTCCAATTTTTGAGGAAGATAGATTTAATGAATTTGGAAGCGAAGAAGGTGAAAGTTGGGTTGACTTGCAAAAGAGAGTAAGGTTAGGAATAAAAGATATAGTTGCAAAATATAATAATGAAGATGCAGTTATATGTGTTACAAGTGGTGTAAATGTTGTAAGTTTCATTTCACTTGCATACAAATTAAAACCAAGTGAATCTGCTCCATTTATTGGCATCGTTAGTTGTTCACCTCTTATTTTTGAAATTACAAATGAGAATTTTGATTAATAGTTATAGTTGAAAATATACATATTTTAATAAATATATTAAAAAATCATATAATTTTCATAGAAAAATATGTATTTTTGCGTTTTTAATTATTAATACTTAATTATATTAAATTTTAGGAGAAAAAATATATATGGAAAAACCAAAGAAAAATTTTATTAATAAAACAAATTTAATGTTTATTTTATCAGGTGTTATATTTGCTTTATTTTTATTTTTAATAATACTACTAAAAACTATTGATGTTGAAATTGTATTACTTACTGGTAAAAAAATCGGTCTTGCAAGTATAAATAAATCACTTTTTGAATCACTTGGAACAAGTGAAATATGGTATAATATAACAGAAATAATTGGATATTTTTCTCTTTTAGTTGTTGGAGTTTTTGCTGCTCTTGGAGTTATTCAACTTGTAAAGAGGAGAAGTTTAAAGGCTGTTGATAAAGATATTATTGTCTATGGTTTAGGTGTTTGTTTATTAATAGTATTTTATATTTTGTTTGAAATTATTGTGGTAAACTATAGACCAATTTTATTAGATGGAAGTATAGAAGCAGAAGCATCTTTTCCTTCATCTCATACACTTTTGGTGTTAGGTATAATGGGTATGACTGCTTTTGAAATAAATGATAGAATTAGTAATAATTATATAAAATGGGTAGGAATTTCAGGCTGTATACTTATTAGTTTAATAATGGTTATCGGAAGACTTTTATCAGGTGTTCATTGGTTTACAGATATATTAGGTGGAGTATTACTTGCTTCTTCGCTAGTTTTGCTTTTTTATAGTATTATCTGTAAAATATCAAAAAATAACAATAATTAAGCATTTTTTAATATTATTTTAAGTATAATTATTGTAATTTTGCACTTTTTTTAATTTAATAAATATATAATGGAGATATTTATGGTGTATATTTTGAGAAATGGTTTAAAAGTTAATATAAGAGAAATACAGGAGGGTGATGCTAAAAACTTTATTGAACTTTTAAAAATTACCCATGCTGAATCTAAATTTTTAGGAAGTTCAGATGATGAGGTTGATATTACTATTGAAGAAGAAATTGAAAAAATTAAAGAAATAAGAACTGATGATAAAATAGAAATTTTTGTAGCGGAAATTGATGATAAAATTGTAGGTCATGTTTCTGTTAGTGTAGTTCGAAATAGAGTTAGATATCTCCATAGAGCAAGGATTGGTATTATGATTTTAAAAGACTATACTGGTATGGGGATTGGTGGGAAGTTGATGAGTGAGATGATTAACTGGTGTAATACTCGTAGTCCAAAAATTGAACAGATAGAACTTGAAATTGTTATAGGAAATGAGATTGCATACAATATGTATAGAAACTTTGGTTTTGTGGAGTATGGTAAACTTGCAAATGCTTTTAAATATCCTGATGGAACTTATGCTGATCAATATTTTATGGTTAAATATTTAAATGATAATAAATAAAAATAAACACCTTATAAATTTATCTTTTGCAAGATAAAAATTATAAGGTGTTTATTTTTTAAAAAAATTATATAAAATAAATTAATATAAATATTTTATAATTATTTTCTATAATCTTCAGGAATATATAGGTTGTATTTTTCTTCGTTAAAAGTTAATTTTAGTTTAGATAATAATTTTTCATTATATGATGATGTTTCAAGGTTATAAGATAGACTCCAGAGTAGCCAAGAATAGTCATACCATTTGTCTCCAAGTCCAGCATTTTCAAGATCAATAAAACCAATAATTTCATCGTCATTTGCTAGTATATTTGGTAAGCATAAATCACCATGAACAAAATCATTTCCAATATTGTCATTTGAATAAAAAGGACAATTTTTTGATTCTACTTTTGACAAAAGGTTAAGTGCTTTAGTTAATAAAGTTAATAATAGATCAGGGTTATTTGTGAATTTATCATTAGAAAGAGGGATACCATCTAAATATGATTTCAAATAAAAAGCATGAGTTTTATTTTCAGTAAAACAAATACCTTTATTGACTGGTATATAATTTATTAGCCAGTCGTTTTTTTCTTTTTCTCTTTTTAACTTTTCTTTTTTTGTTGAAATTTTTAGTATATATTTATTATCAAAATTTAAAACAATATCCCCACTTCTACCTAAATTATCTTTGGTATAATTTAGGTTTTTTACATAATCTTTTATTGTTGATGGAATTAGTTTGTAATCAAACATAAAATCTCTCTCCATTAATTGTTATTTATAAAAATTACAAATTTTTAAATAAAACTATAAAAATATACTAAATTTTCATATAATTTTGTATTATTTTGCGTTTTTTGTAATAAATTCAGTAATTTGAAATTATAATTTTAAATTATTATTTATTTTTTTGTTTATATTTTCCTTTTGTAATTTCATCAAAAAGACCTTCAATATAATTTTTGCAAAGAATTTCATTATCTAGTAAAGCCCATATTTCTTGTTGTTCTTTTTTGGTTTCATCAATATCAAGATAATATTTTACATAACCATTTCTGCCAAATTTATTTTGAACAAAATTGTAAACTCTTTCAATTTGTTCTTGTTTTGACAGGTGGTTTTCATGCTTTAAACCATATTTTATTGGTCTTGAAAAAACTAAATATTTAGTGTTGTTTCTATCTGCATCAGCGACAATTTTACCATAAATGTTTCTTGGTGTATATGTTAAGTGAGAAGAGTGGTCTTCTACTGCTTGAGCAATTATTTCTATTGTTTCTTTATCATAAAATGTGTTTAACATTTCATCATTGCGAACAAATTTTCCTGATGAGATAGCGTGGTTTTCTCTACCGTTTAATATACCTATGTCATGGTAAGCGCCTACAATAAAGGCAATATCTAAATCTATTTTTTCGCCTTTATTTATTAACTGTTTGCTATAAGAAATACAGTTTCTTGTAACAAAGTTGTAGTGAGAAATATTATGTGCTTTATCAAAATTTTTGTATTTAATTTTTATATTATTATCAATATATTTTTTTAAAATCTTATTCATATTTTTAAATCCTTTTTATTATGATAGCAAAATCCATTTTAAATTTCAAATTAATAATCAATATTTTATTTTAAAACTTGATAGATATTAATTTTATTTGTATAATAAATATATGGAAGATTTAAAACAAATTATTGAAATTAATAATGATTTAATTAAAGCAAAAGAAAATTTAAATAATCATACAATAGCACTTGTTAAAAATAATGTTATTATTGTAAGTGAAAAGAAAGGTATTTCTCCTATGATGGACTATATTAAAGATGGTGTAGATTTAAATGGTTTTTCAGTTGCTGATGTAATTGTTGGTAAGGCAGTTGCTCTTTTATTTGTAAAAGAGGGTATAAAAAACGTATTTGCAAAGGTTATTTCAAAAGCGGGACTCGAGGTTTTAAAGGAATATAAAATCTACACTGAATATGAAACATTGACAGATAATATAATAAATAGAAAAGGGACTGATATTTGCCCTATGGAGAAAACTGTTTTAGAAATTTCAGACCCAAGTTATGCCTATGAAAAATTAAAAGAGACACTAAGTTTGTTAAAAAATAACAATGGTTAAATTTTATAATTTTATATTTTTATTATTAATATTTTACAAAAATAAAAACGCAAAATTACTATAAAATTTATTAAAAAATCACTTAAAAATTGCAAAATTTTATAAAAAATTATGAAATTAAATAAAAACGGAGGAAAAAAAGATATGATTTATAATAATGTTAGTGGAGAAAATTTATCATTACTCGGTTTTGGAACTATGCGTTTACCACTCTTAGAAAATGGTGAAATAGATGAAAAACAAGTTGATAAAATGGTTGCTTTAGCGCTAGAGAGAGGGGTTAATTATTTTGATACAGCATATCCTTATCATGGGGGACTTAGTGAATCCACCATAGGAAAAGCACTTTCAAAATATCCAAGGGAAAGTTATTATTTGGCAGATAAATTTCCTGGTCATCAATTACTCGGAAAATTTAACCCAAAGGAAATTTTTGAAGAACAGTTAGAGCGTTGTGGTGTTGAGTATTTTGATTACTATCTTTTTCATAATGTTAATGAAAATTCAATTAAGGTTTATAAAGATGAGAATTTAAAAATTTTAGATTACTTAGTTGAAGAAAAGAAAAACGGAAGAATAAAACACCTTGGATTTTCTTCACATGGACTTGTCGATAACTTAAATGAGTTTTTAGATTATGTGGGAGATAATATAGAGTTTTGTCAAATTCAATTGAATTACTTAGACTGGGATATGCAAAATGCAAAAGAAAAATATAAAATTTTGAAAGATAAAAATATTCCTGTATGGGTTATGGAGCCTGTTCGTGGTGGAAAACTTGCTACACTTCCTGAAGAATTTGAAACAAAACTTAAGGAGAAAAGACCAAATAGTAGTGTTGCTTCATGGGGTTTTAGATGGCTTCAATCTCTTCCTAATGTAAAAATGATTTTATCTGGTATGAGTAATATGGAGCAAATGGAAGATAATCTTAAAACATTTGATAAATTAGACCCAACAACTAAAGATGAAGAAATGATGCTTTTTGAAATTGCTAATATTTTGAAAGATGCTGTCCCTTGCACAAGTTGCAGATACTGTTGTGATGGTTGTCCTGTTGGTCTTGATATTCCAAAACTAATTAGTCTTTATAATGATTTTAAATTTCATCAAAGTATAATTATACCTATTATGATTGAAGCACTTGATGAAAATAAAAGACCAAATAAATGCATAAAATGTGGAAAATGTGCAAGAACCTGTCCACAAAAAATAGATGTTCCAAAGGTGTTATCTGATTTTGCAGAAAGACTTTCAAAGATTCCTTCTTGGACTGAGATTTGTAAGCAGAGAGAAGAAGAACGAAAGAAAAATAAAAATAGATAATATTTTGTTAATATTGTTTAAATTAAAAGAATTGTGATATTTTATATTTTTTTGATAAAAAGAGTGAAAATGCTATAAATTTCACTCTTTTTTTTGTGTTTTTGCGTTTTTTGCGTAAAATAACTATTTTATTTGATTAATAAATAAATTTTAACAAGTATTTTTAATTAATATAACAAAAATAAAAATAATGATATAAATACCCTTTTTTGAATATAAATTAAAAATAAATTATAAAAA
>JAFTMY010000019.1 GCA_017452165.1 Clostridia bacterium
TATTGAAACTGAAACAATATCAACACTTTATGATGATATAAAATATTTTTACTCAATTTCAGTTTATGATGAAAACAACAATAATTTAAACCTTGATCAGTCTTATCTTGATGGCACTGAAAGAATGTTTACAACTAAAAGACTAATTTATGCTTGCAAAGAAATGTATCCTTTCTACTATGAAGTATTCTCTAGTCTTGCTGAAAATGGTGAATATTTATACTCTGTTCCTGATGATTCTTATTTTGTCATCGGTGATAATAGAAATCACTCAACAGATAGTAGATATTTTGGTGCAGTTAAATTTAATGACATTGAAGGTTCTGTTAGACTTATTGTTGCTTACAATCAAACACTTTTCAAAGCAGTTATTATAAAAATAAAATCTTACTTATAAGGAATATCTATGATACATAAAATTAAAAACTATCTTATTGCTATTTTGTGCATACCTGTAATATTTTTCTGTGGTTGTTCAAAAAATAAACCTAGTTATGATGCAGTAGAAAATCTTTCATATTATTTTCAAGAAAATGTTGAGTGTAATTTATTTAAGGAATTACCTAATAAAACTGTTAAATTAAAAACTCTCACTAGTTCTAAACTTGACAAAAATTCAATGCTTGATGCTTTTGCTAAAATAACCCTTAAAGCAAATGGCCCAGAATTTTACCATATGTATATTGAATATATTTGTTTTAAAGTTTATACTAATGAAACAAGTGATTTTGAACTTAATGTGAATATAGAATTAACAAATGCTATAAACGAAGAAGATGTTAACAAAATAGAACCTGAGGATAACAAATTTGAAACCATATATTCTTGTATTGCCAAGAAAAATAATACTGCTGAATTTAGGGTTTATGTAAATAGAACTATTGCAACAACAACAGGTTCTACACTTTCATTTAATATACTTGACTCAGAAATTTATGCAACAGACCCAGACACAAATTTCAAATGGTGCATTTTTGATTTAAAAATTCATGGAGAATCAAAAGCATATTAATAAACTAAAAAAAGGAAGAAACAAAATTGTTTCTTCCTTTTTTAAATATCAACTTCAACCAAAATAACCTTTTTATCAGGAAAATTTTTTTGTGTTTCTTCAAGAGATTTTGGTGGAAAACATTGTCCTGGTGCTTCTTCAAGCATAAGTTTTATCATATCTTTTGCCATATAAATAGCATCTTCTTCTCCTTCACCACAAGTTACTCCACCAAATATATCAGGAACTGTAACATTTAGCCATTTTTCATCTTCTTCATCAGGTTCTAAAATTACTGGATAAAAATACTTCATAAAACTCTCTCCTTTCTATATGTAAAATTATCTTTATAAAAAAGTAAACCCTTAAATTAAGGATTTACTTTTTTTTAATTATTACTTTTTTTCAATCTTAGAAATTCCACCCATATAAGGTCTTAAACATTCTGGGATTGTGATAGAACCATCTTCCATATAATGGTTTTCAATAAAGGCAATAATTGCTCTAGGACTTGCTAAAACAGTATTGTTGAGTGTATGAACAAAATAATTTCCATCTTTGCCCTTAGCACGAATATTAAGTCTTCTAGCCTGTGCATCACCAAGTGTTGAACAAGAACCAACTTCAAAATACTTTTGTTGTCTTGGACTCCATGCTTCAATATCACAAGATTTAACTTTAAGGTCTGCTAAATCACCTGAGCAACATTCAAGTTGTCTAACAGGAATTTCCATATTTCTAAATACTTCAACTGTGTATCTCCACATTTTTTCATAATTTTCAAGTGCTTCTTCTGGTTTGCAAAGAACAATCATTTCTTGCTTTTCAAATTGGTGAACTCTATAAATTCCTCTTTCCTCTAAGCCGTGTGCACCACCTTCCTTTCTAAAGCAAGGAGAATAAGATGTCATTTTAATTGGAAGTTCCTCTTCTTTTATAATTTGGTCTTTAAATCTACCAATCATAGAGTGTTCACTTGTTCCGATTAAATAAAGGTCTTCACCTTCAATTTTATACATCATAGCGTTCATTTCAGCGAAACTCATAACACCAGTTACAACATCACTATGAATCATAAAAGGAGGAATACAATAAGTAAATCCTTGATTAATCATATAATCTCTACTATAAGCAATCATTGCTTCATGAAGTCTTGCAATATCGCCAATAAGGTAGTAAAAACCATTACCAGATGTTCTGCCTGCGCTTTCCTTATCTAAACCTGCCACACTATTTAAAATGTCGGCATTATAAGGAATTTCATAAGATGGAACAACTGCTTCGCCAAATCTTTGAACTTCAACATTAAAACTATCATCTTTACCAATTGGAACAGAACTGTCAATAATGTTTGGAATAACCATCATTCTCTTTTTGATTTCTTCATCAATTTTTGATTGTTCTGCTTCAATTTCTAAAACTCTTTCAGCGCCAGCCTTAACCTCTGCTTTTATAGCATCAACTTCATCAAGTTTCTTTTCTCTCATAAGAGCACCAATTTGGCTAGAAAGTTTATTTCTCTTTGCTCTTAAGTCATCGCCTTCTTGCTTTAATGCTCTATTTTTCTTATCAAGTTCAATTACTTCATCAACAAGTGGAAGTTTTTGGTCTTGAAATTTCTTTTTTATATTTTCTTTTACTAACTCTGGGTTAGTTCTAATTAAATTAATATCAATCATAGCCGTTCTCCTAATTAAATCATAAAAATATATTACCACTTTTTTTTTATAATTTCAATAATTTTTATCATATAATAAAATAGTATTTAAAATTTTATTATAAATTATAATATTTAGCACAAAATATTATTGATTCAAAATTTTAGAAAAAAAATTGGAGATTTCTCTCCAATTTTTTTAATTAATTAATCTATAATCCTTAACTTTAGTTTTTCAATTAGCCACCCATACTCATACCGCCACCGGCATTTGTAAGAGTAGACTCTGTTGAGTTAATGAACTTCATAAAGTTATTAGGAGCAGTAGATTCTCTGAAGATTTGCATAGCAGGGATATAAGCATCTTCTCTTCCGAGTGATTCAGAAGCAGTAAGTGTTCTAAGTTCATCCATCTTTCTATCAATATCTTCAAATAATGGTTTCCATAACTTCTTGATTTCTTCAAGGGCTTTTGCACCATCTCTACCAACGAATGTTTGAGCGTCTTCTCTGTGTCCTTCAATGTATCTAGCAAGGTGTGTTTTAAACATACCAAGTGCTTTTCTCTTGAAGATAACAAGAAGTGCTTTTTGGTCGAGTAAGTCTTTTGTAGAACCACCTTCAATGTTAACTGATGCTAATTTTGCTTCACCAGCAATAGATTCATCAAAGAATGCACGCATTCTATCAATATTATCTTTACCCTTCTTTAAGATTGTTATGTTAGGGTCAGTATCTGAATCCTTAGCAATAAATCCAGTTTTGTTAATATTGTTAAATAATTGATTAACGTTAACAATTGATTTTGTAAGCATATCACCATTATCTCCTCTTGCTCTGCCATTTTTAAAGAATATTTTAAGGAACATTCTTGTTTCTGGAGATTTAGAGTCAACGATTTTACTAGCACCATCAGCTTCACCAAATAAGTATTGTGAGAAACTAATACCAACTTCAACTCTTCTAAGTCTTGATTCAATTTGGTCAACGATTGGTGATTTTAATGCAAATAATTCTTTAAAACCGCCTTGAGTATAAGGAAGATTTCTATATTTATAGATAAGTTCTGAGTAACTATCAAGAGAACCTTCAAGTAAGTGCATTTCAAGGTTTTCAAGTTTAATATTAAATGCTTGAACAAGACGACCTTGGAATTTGTTCATAATTCTTTCTCTATGAGAATCATCAAGGTAAGTTACCCTGTTAAGTAAGATAAGGTCTTTAGCAATTTCTTCCATACCCTTATCACTTGTATATTCAACATGAGTATTAATTCTATGCTCGAAAAGTTCTTCAATTTTAATTTTAAATCTTTCCATCGCATATTTTCTAACTTCAACAGGTTGAACTTTGTAAAGAGAGTTTCTGTAGAAATTTAATGTTTCTTCAGATACAATCTTATCAAATGTTAATTCTTGAATCTTATTAAGAACTTCATCTAAGTCAAAGTTTACATTGTTTGTTCTTACTAAATCAACAGTTTCTGCTCTAGTTTCATCAATCTTTCTTCTTTCAACTGAAGAAATTTGTTCAAGTAAGATATTGTATGCTTTTTCTCTAAATTCTAGAACCTCATTATTAAGGTCAAGGAAATTATTTTTATCGAATAAGAAATTCTTTACTTCTTCTAAAGTCATTGCAACTGAACCATCATCAGAATAGTATAAGTTACGTTCTGGGTCATATTTTATATTTGCAAGTAAATCACAAACGGTTTTATAAACTACTGGATAATCAACCTCAATACTTGTTCCACCTAAGGTTGCTTGAATATCGCTAAGTGGTTTTTTACAGCCTGCATTTCTCTTTTCAAGCATAGCAAGTAAGTATTCTCTCGCTTGTGGATTTGAAACTCTTGAGTTGATATCATTAGCATATTTTTCGTTCTTATATTCCATACCACTGATTTGGTTAGCAATTTGAACTACGATATCATGCTCAGGACCAGAATTTGGAACACCGAGAGATTCACACGCTTCAACCATGTTATCTGCTTCAAGTGAAAGTTGTTGTTTAACAGTTACACCTAAGTCTGATCTAATTTGAGTTACTTTATCATTAGATTCAAAGTGAATAAATTTAAGAGCATTTTTAACATAAGGTGTTTTATCACCAGTGTTATTTTCTTTAAGTTTTCTTTGAACAATTTCATTTCCTGTAACTAAGTTATTATTATCCCTGAAAGTAGAATCTGTAAATGGTTTATCAAAGATATCTCTTTGGAACATAAGTGGAAGCATAGTTGCAGCATCTGTTTGATATTGTTTATAGATGATAGGTTCTTGGTTTTTGTAGTATCTATCTTTATCATCGTCTAAGTTTTTAACTGTTTGAATATACTCATTCATAGTTGCTGTTGGAACAAGTGATTTATCAGTGTTAGTTAAAGTAGCATTTTTATGTTTACCAGTTCCATCACCAAACATATTGTTATATTCATCTTCTCTTTCGAGTGGGATTTCGTTATTGCTGATAACGGTTGTTTCGTTAGCACGAACGAAGTCCATCGCTCTTCTCACAGAACCTGAGATACATGAATATCTTTCTCTTGCTCTTCCAAAGAGGTTTTTAAGTTCTGCTTCTTCTTCAGTTGCCTTACGAAGGATTGGGAATTTCTTTAAAATGTGTGCTTCAAATTCTTCCATTGTTGGGTGAATATATTTTACTCTACCATTTTCATCTTTTACCTTTTTAATAAGGTTACCATATTCACCATAAGACTTTTTAATTGCTTCGTTGATTTCAATTTGTCTTTCAATAGCTTTAAGACCTCTTTTACCTTTGTAACCTGCTTGATTTTTTAAATCTCTAAGTTTACGATGTTGACCAAAAAGTTTACCAAATGAATAAGCAATTGAGTTAGCAAGTGATTTTAAACCACCACCACTGACAATTAAACCAATACCACCAGCAACAAGTCTACCAACTGTTCCCGCTGCAGCAGCAACACCAAGTGCACCTGGTGCTAAAATAAGCATACCTGAAGCAACTAAGCCACCTGCACAACCAACGATTCCAAGTGCTTTAGCACCTGTCCAGAAAGTATTTCTTCTAATCTGTCTTTTATGTTCTTGGATTTCTCTTACTTTCTTAAGTTTTTCGTCAAGAAGCCAACCTTCTCTGTTTCCAAGACTTCCGTCTTTACCCTTACCAAAACTTTCACCAGATTCACGCTTAACAGATTTTCTAATCGCTTCAAATGGTTCACTTCTCTTAGCTTCAACGGCAGTAAGAAGTTCCATAATTTCGTTATTAGTAGGCATTTGACCATTATGACCACAAAGTTCACTTGCGTGTTCATTATATGAATCAATTTCCTTAATGAAAGTGCTAAGACCACCTTTCTCTAAAACTTCACCAGTTACAGGGTCTTTAACATCATCATTAAAATCCATAAACTCAATGCTTTTAAGGTTGAATTTTTCAACAAGTTCTGGCATATGATTCTTGATATAATCACGAATCATCCAAGAAACTGTATTGTTCTTAAGACCATAGAGTTTAGGCATACCCCTTACTTTATTGTAAAGGAACATATAAATAGACATTCTAGCATATTTTTCAGCAGTCCAACCATCACGAGCAAAGTGACGAACATATTTTTCATAACTACTACCTGGTTTAGCACCACCGTAGCCACCGCTTGGGCTAGCACCCTTATCTTCTGACATAATACATCTCCTTAAATATTATTTTAATTTTATTATGCTAACATTATAACATATAAAAATGAAAAAATAAATACCCTTTTTGATTTTTTTTTACTTTTTTAGAAAAATATTTGAACCCATCATTTTAAATTATAAATTTTAGGTTCAAATATTTTATATTTTTATTAATATTGTCTTTCTTGACCTTGCTCTTGTAATTGTCTAAGAGCATCTTCTTTGCTAATACCTGCCGCTTTAGAAATCTCAGCAAGTAAAGAATCAAATGATTGTTCAGGTTCTTTATGTTTAATTTCTTTTACATTATCAATAACAACTTCTGCCTTTGCCTCTTTTAAAATTTCTTCTTTTCTAATTTGTGCATTTACAGGATTTAAAACAGAATTTGCATTATTTGAAACAACTTGACCACTTGTTGCTGCGTTAGGATTATTTCCATTATTTAATGCAGTGTTATCAAAGTTTAAATTTGTTGTTTGATTTGAACGATTATAATAACCATTATTTGGATTATTATGAGTAGTTCTTACATAATCATCATTAACTGGTGTTTTTAATTCAAATGTATCAACTTTTGGTTTATCAATTGGTCTATCAAATGTTGGTTTTACGCCATTAGAAGAGATACCTTGACCTTTGTTAGTTTCAATAATATTTTGAGCATTTTGAACTGCTTGTTGAAGTTGTTCTTGTTGAACTCTATCTCTTTGTCCTTTATTGTTAGAACTTGAGAAAAGTCCATTTTCATCTTTTATATCAGCAAATCTTTCATCACCAAGTTGAGATTCACCTTGAATTTCTTTTAATTTACCTTCAAGCGCAGCCTTCATCGCACTCATATCAACTAAGCCTTCTTGACCAAATAATGCTGCATTTGAAAGTTCATCATTTCCAAGTTTGTTACCCTTTTTAAGTAAACCTTCCATTAATTCTTTAAAACCAGATTTAAGAGGCATATCATCAAGGGCATTTAACTCTAATCTATCTTTAGCAAATATATCTTTACTAAATTTACCATCTTCACCAAAGAATTTTTGATAGAATTTGTTTCTAGCCATTAAATTTTCGATATTTTTTTCAACATCATAAGATTTACTTTTATCATTAAGTTCATATTTTGCAATTTTTAAATCTTTCTTATATTTATCAAGTTTATCTTTTAAAATTTCATCATCTCTTATAGTTTTTTCAGTTCTAGATGAAAGTTTTTCTGATTCCTTTTTATACCTTAAATAATCATATTTTGTCTTTAAGAAATATTTATCTAAAACAATAAAGGCAACAAATCCAATAACCATTAAGATTATTCCACCAACAATTCTATTACCAAAACCAAAGAATCTTACTAATGGGATATTAAAAAATAAACCTGCAAAACCAAGACCGATTAAAATAACACTAAGTCCCATTGCAAACATAACGCCAACATTTATAAGTTTTTTCTTAGAAACTTTAAATTCCATTTCCATAACTTCTTGCGCTCTGTTTTCAGCAATTACGTGTTGTCTATTATATTGATTTTCAATCTTAGTTGTAGTTTCATCAATAAAATTATAGTATCTTTTTTGAGCCTCAGCAACATCACTTACA
>JAFTMY010000007.1 GCA_017452165.1 Clostridia bacterium
AAGCAAGCAGAATTAATGGCTAAGAATCAATATGGACAACATTTAAAGAAAGTGGCAGAAGGTGCTTATATTAAAAGATATAAGGAGATTTAATTAATGATTATCGAAAAAACAGAACTTCAAGATGCTTATATTATTGTGCCTGATGTCTTTGGAGATGCAAGGGGTTGGTTTACTGAAACTTATACAAAAAATAAATTAGAAGGAATTACTGATGCTATTTTTGTTCAAGATAATCAGTCATATTCTTCTCAAAAAGGAATTATTAGAGGTCTTCATTGTCAAATCAATCCGCACTCACAAACAAAACTTATTAGATGCACAAAAGGTGAGATTAGTGATGTAATTGTTGATATAAGAAAAGGTTCACCAACTTATAAAAAATGGATAAAAATTACACTTTCTGCTGAAAATAAAAAACAACTTTTGATTCCTAAAGGATTTTTACATGGTTTTGAAACTTTAACAAATGAAGTTGAAGTTCAATATAAAGTTGATGACTACTACTCTAAAGAGTGTGATAGGTCAGTAAAATTTGATGATCCAGAACTTGGCGTTGAGTGGACAACAGTAAATCCACTTGTATCTGATAAAGATAAAAATGCTCCACTATTTAGTGAAAGCGATTGCATATTTAATTACGAGGAAAAATAGATGAAAATTTTAGTTACAGGTGTAGCTGGTCAACTTGGCTACGACGTTATGCGAGAACTTGCTGAGAGAGGATACACAGATGTTCTTGGAATAGACAGAGATGAATTAGACATTACAGATGAAGTTGCAGTTCATAAATTTATTGAAGAATATAATCCAGATGTTATTATGCATAATGCTGCGTGGACTGCAGTAGATAAGGCAGAAGAATTAGTTGATGCTTGCAGAAATGTAAATGTAAATGGAACAAAATATATTGCAGAAACTGCAGAAAAAATAGGCGCTAAACTTGTCTATATTTCAACAGACTATGTCTTTGATGGAAAAGGTGAAAAATATTTTGAAGTTGATGACAAAAAAGAGCCACTTTCGGTATATGGTAAGACTAAATATGAAGGGGAACTTGAAACTCAAAAATGCTCAAAATGTTTTATTGTTAGAATTTCTTGGGTGTTTGGAGTTAATGGTAACAATTTTATAAAAACCATGCTTAGACTTGCTGAAACAAAAACATCATTAAATATTGTTTGTGATCAAATTGGTTCACCAACTTATACTTATGATTTATCTAAACTTCTATGTGATATGATTGAAACTGAAAAATATGGAATTTATCACGCAACTAATGAAGGAATATGCTCTTGGTCGGATTTTGCAAAAAAAATTTTTGAAATTGCAGGTGTAGAAACGATGACGGTTAATCCTGTTACAACTGCTGATTATCAAAAACTTGTTCCACAACAAGCAGTTAGACCACTTAATTCAAGAATGTCTAAAAAAAGTTTAGACGATGCAGGATTTAGTAGACTTCCATCATGGGAAGATGCTACTGAGCGTTTTATTAAAAATGAACTTAAAAGATGATAATAAAAATTAGGGAAACAAACATGGAAAATAAGCCAAAAATATGTGTAATAATGTCAACATATAATGGGGAAAAGTATATAAGAGAGCAGATAGATAGTATACTAGCGCAAAAAGATGTTGATTTAACACTTCACATATTTGATGATATATCAAAAGATAAAACAGTTGAAATAGCAAGAGAATATGAAGAAAAAAATAGTAATGTAAAGGTTCATATAAATGAAAGAAATAAAAACTTTACATACAATTTCTTAGATGCATTATTTTCATTTAAAGAAAATGAAGAGTTTGATTATTACGCATTTTCAGATCAAGATGACTATTGGCTTGATACAAAACTCATTTCAGCAATAAAGAAAATTGAAGAAAAAGGCAAATGCACACTTTATGCAGCAAACTTAAAAGTTGTTGATCAGGATTTAAATTATCAAGGCAATAATATGATGAAGTTGAAATTTAAAAATAAACATTATGATATACTTTGCAAGAACATTGTAACTGGTTGCACTATTGTATTTGATAAAGAATTTAAAAATTTAGCAACAAAATATTATCCTGAAAATATATATCTTCATGATTACTGGCTTGCATTTATTGCTAATTATATTATTGGTGCAAATTTTGTTTATGATACTTGTCCAGATCATATTTTATATAGACAACATGGAAATAATTTAATTGGTAGTGGTTCTGCTAAATTAAAGAAAAAGGAGTATCATAAAACAACGGGTTATCTTGTTAAAGAATTTGTTAGATTATATGGTGAAGAAATAATTAATGAAGATAAAAAGATATTTGCCAAGTTGTCAAATATTGAAAAATTCAAAAATAGGTTTTATTTATTTTTTAAAATAAGAAGTAATTTATCTCTTTATTTAAAAGCAAAACTTTTTTTAAAAAAATATTAAGGAAATAAAATGGAAAGTTTAATTAGTGTAATTGTTCCAGTTTATAATGTGGAAAATTATTTAGATAAATGTATTGAAAGTATAGTTAATCAAACATATAAAAATTTGGAAATTATACTTGTTGATGATGGAAGTTTAGATAGTTCTTCTAAAATTTGCGATGAGTGGGCAGTAAAGGATAACAGGATAAAGGTTATTCATAAAACAAATGGTGGTGTTTCTAGTGCTAGAAATGAAGGATTAAAAAATGCAAATGGAGATTTTATTGCATTTGTTGATTCTGATGATTGGTTAGAACTTAATATGTATGAAAAACTAATTTCTAAACAAAAAGAAACAAATACAGATATTGTTTTTAGCGGATATAATATGATTATTGATGGCAAAACTTGGAATATTAATGAAAGTGTAAAGAGCGATTTTTGCAAAACAAAAGATATATTATACCTTCTTAGACATCAAAATTTATCAAAAGATTTATCAAATCGATTTACTACAAAAAATAATATAAATTGTTTAATTTTTAGATTTTTATTTAAAAAAGGAATTTTTAATAATATTAACTTTGATGAAAGTCTTTCTTATATGGAAGATGTTAGACTTTTAACAGAAATATTTTTAAATAAGGATTTAAAAGTAGATTTTATAAATGATTATTTGTATAATTATTTGATAAGAGAATCATCTCTTAGTCATGGCAACTTAAATAAAATTATTGAAAAAAGTGAAAAATTTTTAATATCTATTGAAAAGATTTTAAAAGATACTCAGTATGAGAAATATATTTTAGCAGAAAAATTTTATGCGTACTATATGTGCAAAGCAAATAAAATAAAATCAGGCTCTAACGAAAGTTTAAAAAATATTAAGATTTGGAATAAACATAAAAATTATAAGGTTCATAAAAAATTATGTAATGGTTTATCTTCAAAATTAAAAGCATTTATGATTCATTATCATTTATCATTTATTTTGAAAATTGCTTATAAGATTAAAAAATAACGGAGATGTGAAAATGAATAAAAAATTAGGATTTGTAATATTGAACTATAATGGTAATGAAGTTACAATTAATTGTGTTAATTCTTTGCTTGAATATTATAAAGGTTATCCAATTTGCATAGTTGATAATAATTCGGAGAAAAACCCGATTGACAATATTTATGAAAAATATAAAGATATTGAAGAAATAATAATTTTAAAAGCAAAAAAAAATTATGGTTTTGCGGTTGGTAATAATATAGGTATAAATTTTTTAAGAGAAATTGGTGTTGAGAATATTGCAGTAGTAAACAATGATACTATATTTCAAAATAGTGATTTAATTAATAAATTAGAGATTAAAAACTTAAAAGAAAATATTGCAGTTCTTAGTTTGGAACTTGATAATAAAGATGGAACAAAGCAATTGCCATATGGACTTATTAAGGGTGCATATAAAAGTTACATAAAAATAGGTATTTTAAATTTTGCAGTTATAACAAGATTATTTGATGTTTATAAGTTTTTTAAAAACTTATTTAGGAAAAAGAAAGTTGAAAATGAAAATATAAATTTAGAAATAGATTTTAATAAATATGAATTTATAATTTCCGGAGCGGCATATATATTAACTCCAAATTTTTTTAAATACTATAATCAATTATTTAATAAAACTTTTTTATATTGTGAAGAACATATTTTAGCATTATATTTAAAAAAAGCAAAATTAAAAACAGAATTTATTAGAGATACAAAAATAATTCATTTAGAATCCCAAACAGCAAATTTAACAAGTTTTTCTATAAAGAAGGTAAAACTGGGTTTTGCTAGTTGGTTTAAATCTCTTAGATTATTATTAAAATCACATAAAAAAATTAATAAAAAATATTCTAAAAAAAATTATATGTATGAAGAATTGAAACAAATAGGAGGTCAATTATGAAAATTTTAATTACAGGTGGTGCAGGATTTATTGGTGGAAATTTCTGTCATTATATGCTCGAAAAACACCCAGAAGATGATTATGTGTGCTTAGATGCACTCACTTATGCAGGAAATATGGAAACTTTAGCAGATATTTTAGATAAGCCAAACTTTAAGTTTGTTCAAGGTAATATTTGTGATAAAGAACTTGTTGAAAATTTATTTAAGGAAGAAAAATTTGATGTTGTTATTAACTTTGCAGCAGAGTCTCATGTTGATAGGTCAATTGAAAATCCAAAACTTTTCTTAGAATCTAATATTATTGGTGTTCAAACATTAATGGACGCTTGTAGAAAATATGAGGTTAAGAGATTCCACCAAGTTTCTACTGATGAAGTATATGGAGACCTTCCTCTTGATAGACCTGACTTACTTTTTACTGAAGAAACACCAATTCATACATCTAGTCCTTATAGTGCATCAAAAGCATCTGCTGACCTTTTAGTTCAAGCATATCATAGAACATTTAAACTTCCTGTTACAATTTCAAGATGCTCTAATAACTATGGTGCATATCAATTTCCTGAAAAATTGATTCCACTTATTATTAAAAAGGCTCAAAAAGATGAATCTCTTCCAGTTTATGGAAAAGGTGAAAATGTTAGAGATTGGCTTCATGTTTTAGACCACTGCTCAGCAATTGACCTTATTGTTAGAAACGGAAGAGTTGGCGAAGTGTATAACATTGGTGGACATAACGAAAGAACAAACCTTGAAGTTGTTAAAACAATACTTAAGGTTTTAGGTAAGCCAGAAAGTTTAATTACTTATGTAACAGATAGACCAGGACACGATAGAAGATATGCAATTGATCCAACCAAGATGGAAACAGAACTTGGCTGGAAACCAGTTTATAACTTTGATACAGGAATTGTAGAGACAATTAAATGGAATGTAGAAAATAAGGAGTGGCTTAAACATGTCGAATCAGGCGAATACAAAGACTGGCTCACAAGACATTATGGAAAGTAGAAAAGGTATTATATGTTAAATATATTAATAAATAAATTAAAAATATATCAATTTAGAAAAAAATGGAGAAAAATTAATAAACACAATTTTACGATAGCTAAAATAAAATTTGATACATCAATTGTATCTGTAGGTAATTTTAGCTACGGAAAAATAGATGTTCATTCAATAAATAAAAAAAATAAGCTTTTAATTGGGAATTATTGTTCAATAGCAGAAAATGTTAAATTTTTATTAGGTGTTGAACATCCATTAAATTTTGTTTCAACATATCCATTTAAAGCTTTTTTTCTTAATGGGGTTGATGCAATATCAAAAGGAGATATAATTATAAAAGATGATGTATGGTTAGGAACTAATTCTACTATATTATCTGGTGTAGAAATAGGACAAGGTGCAGTTGTTGCGGCAGGTGCAGTTGTTACAAAAGATGTTCCACCATATGCTATAGTTGGTGGTGTCCCTGCTAAAATTATAAAATATAGATTTAATGAAGAAATTATTGAAAAACTTTTAAAACTTGATTATAGTAAACTTAATAGTGAAATTGTAAAAAAGAATATAGATTTATTTTATAATCAAATGACAGATGAAACTGCTGACAAAATGATAGAAATTTTTGGTAAATTCGAAGGAGAATAATAAATGTCTGAAATATGTAAGATATTGAAATTTAAAGACCTTGGTGATGAACGTGGAAAACTTGTGGTAATAGATGGGATAAAAGATATTCCTTTTGAGATAAAAAGAGTTTTTTATATTTATGGTTCTGATTCTGATATTAGAAGGGGTCAACATGCTAACCTTGAGTCGGAATTCGTTTTAATTAATGTAGCAGGAAAATCAAAAGTTTGGGCAACAAATGGTACTGAGGAACAAATAATTAATTTAGATGAGCCTATGAAAGGAGTTTATATTCCTAGAATGATATGGAAAGATATG
>JAFTMY010000175.1 GCA_017452165.1 Clostridia bacterium
TGGAGAGTTGGCTGAGCGGTCGAAAGCGGCGGTCTTGAAAACCGTTGAAGTGCGAGCTTCCTGGGGTTCGAATCCCTAACTCTCCGCCATTAGTAAATAAAACGAACCGTGATAAAATTCATAGGTTCGTTTTGTTTTATATGAATGATTGTTTTGGAGTAAATATTAAATTATAAACTTTAATATACTCCTTATATATCTTTGCCATTCGTTGTGTCTTTTGTAGCAGAGTTTTCGTAGAAGTCAACGGAATAAAATATTGCATAAGCAAACAAATATAACTTAATATAATTTTTCAAAGACTAGGTTTTTCAACCTGGTCTTTTTTTATGCCTAAATTCCATTAAAGCAATTTTTTATTCTTCATCGTTGACTCCTACATACTTATTACAAAAGAAATGTTAAAACCCAAATTCTGCTACTTTGCCCCTGCCGAAAGGCAAATCTATATAAGGAGGTTTTAATATGAATACAAAAGAAGAAATCAAAAATTATTACTTAAAAGAGTTTTCTTTATTTGATGGTGAATTTGATATTACATTTAACATTTTAGATATAAATGTTGAAAAAATGATAATCACTGTTGCTGTTACAAAAGCTGGAAAGATATTTGTAACTGAATACGACTTAAAATTAGATAAAGAAAACAACTTGTATTTTCAATATGGTGTTGAATATACAAAAGTAAATGTAGAAGATTTTGAAAAAATTGAAGATTAAAAGGAAAAAAAGATTATGGAAATTAAAGAATTTTTAGAAAACAAAAGTATTAGAGAAACAATAATTAAAAAACAAGCATACAGTTTTGAAACTAAACTATTTAAAGTTAATTTTGGCAGATTTGACTATGTATATGTTATTGATTATGTTGAAAACAAAAAACCAAGAAGATGCGATAATGCAGAGTTTGGTGGAATTATTGACACTGAAACAAACAAATTATATTTTGTAAATTACTATTTAAGAAACTATTGTGAAGATATTAAAAGCATAAGCGAAGAAGAAATAAACAATCAATATAATGAAATGTTAAAAGTTGCTTATGAAAACTTTGCAGATACAGTTGCAGATGACCAAATCCCAACCGAAAACGAAATTGCAAGTGCTAAAAGTGATGCTGAAAGTGATTACTATTATAAACGACAAAGAGATAAATCATTAAGTTATGGAATATCTAAAAGTAGAGATATTAGCGAACTTATAAAATTTGTAGAAAATCCAAAGCAAACTGTTAAAGATTATGTTGAAATGTTAGAGGCAAAAGATAAAACCCTAACAAATGCTATCAAATACAAGAAAATGATACAAAGATTGGAAAATGAGTTTATAGAACAAATTGAAACTTCACCAGAATACAAAAATTTAAGATTAGCAAAACAAATAAATTATTCAATTCCTAACGATGCAAAAACAGTAAATATTTTTTATAGATTAAGCAATGGCGAAATACTTGAAGGCAAAATTGTAACAACAGCTTTTGATTGTAAACCTTATCACACAGGCGAAAATATGCACTTTTGTAGTTATAGCTTAAATAAAGATGCAAGAGCCAGAATTAAATACATAGATGGTTATAACCGTAGTGATGTTTATATCAACAATATAGAAAAAATCACTTATAAAGGAAAAACTTTATATCAAAAGGAAGATAAATAATATGAGAAACTTAAAAGAAATTAAAGCAATACTTACAGCTATTTATTGCATCAATCAAACAGGAACAAATGACGAAGATATAGGATTAATTTGTCAATATGCTTTTGACCGAATTTTAAACAGCAATACAAATATGTTGACTCTATGCTGTGCTGGATTTACAAAAGTTGGAGTTATGCCTGAAATTGAAAAACTATTAGAAGAAGAAACAAACTATATTAAATTCAAGGAGATAAAAAATGCTCATAAAAGACAATAAATACGGATATAAAGTTTGTTATCAAAAAGATAATGAAAAGATACAAAGGTATATCGTTACTAACTCATACGATTTAGCAAAATGGGAAATTGATAGATACGAAAAATCTCCACCCAGCGACAAATATAATAACATTTTAAATAATGTGAAATGGTATATATTACCTGTAAAAACTTATTTTGAATATTCAATACTTTGGAGAGGTTGTCCTTTTAGGGATTACCTCTCTGATTTTATTAAAAGGAGTAAATGCAAATGATTAAATTAAATATAAAAGCGAATGGTATTGAACAAGAAAAATTAAAAGAATATTTAGAAAACAATGCGAGTGAAATGCTTGCAGAAAAAATCAATAATGGCGTGCGAGTTGTAAAAGATAACAAAACCTTTATCAATAAAAAAGATTTAAAAGGATTTTGGAAATATGCAACTGATGAGGCAAAAAAGATTGCTGAAAAAGGTGCAACAGGGACTTTTGTTGACGACAATACTGTTTATGGTTGGTTAATACATTATTTTGAAGAAGATGAAATTGAAGGCACTTTATACAACGAAGATGGAACAGAATATAAACCAGCAGTAAAAACACCTGTAAAGACCGAAAATAAGGCAAAATTACCACCTAAAAATGAAAGCAAACAAACAACATTGTTTGACTTATTTACAAGCAATAATGACCAAGAAAACAACGAAATAGAAACTGAAAGCATTGAAGATACCAAAGAAGAAATTACACAAGAAGAAATGCTTGAAGTTTTAGAAAATGAAACAAAAGAAGATACACGCCAAATAGATTATGAAACTGGCGAAATTATAGAAACAAATGAAGAAATTAAAACCTTTGATATTGAAGTAGCAAAAATGCTTTATTCAATGTTAGATGGCAAATTAACAATGAAATAAGGAGTTACAAATGATTAAAGATACTTTTAAACCTATACCAAAATATATGTTAAAGCTTATAAAAGAAACTGATTTAAAATTATGTTCAGCACAAGACGGACATACAAGATTTTATTCTTACTTAACTAAATTTAAAAAGCAATTAATCCGAGTTACAGTTGCTGTTAGAAACTATCGCAAAAAATGGCTTTGTAAACAAGTTGCCTTACACGGTGTTCATAGCAGTAAATGTTACATAAAGGATATGGTATTTTACAATGTTGCAGGATATAAAGTTGGCTGGTATGAGCAAGGTATTGGTCAATATAGAAAATGGTTTGAATCTCACGAATGGGATTACAGTGATGACAAATACTTTAAAATTCACTGTCCTATTATCAATAAAGAGTTTATAAACGAATTTCCAGAGTATAAATACTCTGCTATTGAATTATATGAAGGAAACGATATTTTTAACTATTTACGACTTTATGAAAAATATCCACAAGTTGAATACTTAACAAAGGCAGGATTACAATGTTTAGCAACAAGCAAAATGATTTTAAATCAATGCAAAAAAGATAAAAACTTTTGCAAGTGGATATTCAAAAACAAAAACGATATAAAGGGTTATTATTACACAGCTTCAATAATTAAAGCTTACAAACAAAATAAACCAATAGCAATTATTGATAGATATGAAAAATTAAAGAAAGAATTAGAACAAAACACAAACTATTATGCAGAAACAAAAAGCATAATTAAAAAAGAAGAAGTTTATAAATGTTTAGATTATATGGCAAAACAAAATATAAAATTTGATATTTATAACGATTATATTAAAGCTTGTTTGTATTTAAAACTTGATATGAGTTTAGAAAAAAACAAATACCCACACAACTTTAAATTCTGGCACGACACAAGAATAGACGAATATAACACAGCGAAAATAATGGCTGATAAAAAAGAGCGAGAAGAACTTTACAAAAAGTTTGGTGTAATTGCTTGTAAATATCAACAAATGCAGAGAAATTTAAACGATGCGTATTGTGTAATTATTGCTCAAAGTCCAGCAGATTTAATAAACGAAGGCAATATTTTACATCACTGCGTTGGTAAAATGGGTTACGACCAAAAGTTTATAAGAGAAGAAAGTTTAATATTCTTTGTTAGAAATAAAAACAATCCACAAATACCATTTGTTACTGTTGAATATTCACTTAAAACAAACAAAATACTTCAATGTTATGCCGAGCATAATACAAAACCACAACAAGAAGTGCAAGAATTTATAAATAAAAAATGGCTACCATACGCTAAAAGAAAATTAAAAGCTATGGTAGTTGCTTAAAAGGAGAAAAGAATTATGAATTATTTTAGAATTACAGGTTATAGCGAAGAATTAAAATCTTGCTTTATTTTAGATTCAAATGGAATGTTTGAAAAGTTATGGCAATTTAGTGCCTATTTAGTGCAAAAAGATATTAAAGTTATTGAAGTTAGCAAAGAAGAAAATATGATTGATATAAACATTGAAAAAGTAGCACAAGATAACGAACATATTATTTTAAGAGCAACTGCAGACGGAATGCCTGAATATATAGAGCAAAATGTAAATGGTGTTACCTATAAAGCAATAAAAGTTGCTGATAAGATTTATATACCAGATACAACACAAACTATATAAAATAAGGCCACTTAAAAAGTGGTCTTATTTTTTGCCTTATTAACTATGCTTTTCTTTAAAGCTTCTAAATGTTTTTGTAACATCAAATTTAACATCAGCACCAAGTGCTTCAAAATGTTTTTTACCACACTTAATTTTAATGCTTTCTTTATCCCTTAAATCAATGTAGTTTGTTGAGCCTTTTGTTTCAATAACAAAGTAAAGTTTCTTTTCATTATCGGTTTCAACATATACAGCCCAGTCAGGATTATAATTACCTATTGGAGTTGGTATTTTAAATTTATCTGGTATTTTAAAGAAAAGTTTTACTTCTGTATCATTATCCAACTCTAATGCAAAATCTCTTTCAACTTGTGAATTATCATAAATGATATGGTCGTATAATGAGTGTTCAACTGCAACTGCTGTTTTATCTAAAAATGCAAACACTTCGCTGTTGTTTTCCAAGTCAAATAATTCTGTAAATGAATAAGATTTGCCCGGCAATTTTGTATATGTAATTCCGTCAATACATTCATTTGCTCTAACATTGTTTATAATTTCAGTTGTTTGTTCAATAAATCTTTGTGGGTTATTTACAAAATCTTGCAATCTTTCAGATTTTAATAGAATTTGTCCTATTGTATCACGAGTAAGTTTACAATTCTTTGCAAGTATTCCAACAATGTCAGGTATTAAAACTTGCGTGTCAGTTTCTTCAAATCTTGCACCTTGTGAAGTGTAATCAACACCAGATTTTTGAATATTAAGTTTAACGGTTTCTTTTGAAATTTTTGTCTTACCAATTTGGTCCATCTCACTGATTGCTTTAACACATTTTTCAATAAGAGTGTCTTTATTCATATTAATGCGATAAATTGTTTTTTGTTTTAACTTATTCCATAATTCTATAAAAGCATCATTTTCAAAAACATCATCTTTTCTTTTAACGCTAACTTGCTTATACGAAGGCATAATAACGACTTTCTTATCAGCGTTTTCTATTTGTTTAATAATTCTGTCTTTTGCTCTTTCAAATTTCTTTGGCAAATCAACTTTTCCAGCAAGTAAATCATTTTTTAAAGTATCTTTAATTTTGCCTTTTGTGTCTATATAATTTTTTGCTCTAAAATGCTCTAAAATTCCACGAGCATCTGTTGCACTTGTTTGCTTTTCTACACCATTTTCATCTGTATATGAAATATTTACAAACATATCAATATCAAGAATACCGAATTTAACTCCTGTTTCATCTTCAATTTCTTTTTGAAGTTTGTCGGCAAATTCAGCAAAACTTTCTTCAGCAATAACATGTAAAATGTTTATACCTTTGTCATCTATTCTTTCACCAGTTTGGTCAACACATAAACGCAAACCACGACCAATTTTTTGCCTACAAGTGAAAGTTGTTCTGTTCTCAATTAAAGTGCAAATTTGGAATACATTTGGGTTATCCCAACCTTCTTTAAGTGCAGAGTGAGAGAAGATAAATCTTAAAGGACAATCAAACGACAACAACCATTCTTTATCTTTCATAATTGTGTTGTATGTAGAATAGTCATCAACAGTATCGCCATTAGTATTTTTGATTTTACCTTTTTTGTCTTTACTGAAATATCCATCGTGGACTTCATTTGCTTCATGCTTGAAGAAATCTTTTACTTCTTTATATTTAGGTTGCTCAATTAATTCGTTATAACATTCTTCAAATATTTTAGCATAAACGCCTTTTGTATCTTCCGAGTCATAATCTCTATATTTAGCAACTTCATCAATAAAGAATAATGATAAAACTTTTATACCTTTTTTAATATAAACTCTTTCTTTATCAAGGTGAGCTTCAATAGTTCTTTTAATTTGTTCTCTTTTCTTGGTTAGTTCGTCAATATCACCAATAGCTTTACCTAAACTTAAAAATTCAGTGTTGGTAAATTCTATTTCTTCAAATCCTTCCATTGCATTTATTCCAGCAATAACATAACCTTCATAAATGCTTCTGCCTGTAATGGTTTCAAGGTTGCTATTTGGTTTTACAGTTTTTACAACTCTTTTAACTGCGCCATTTGTTCCAGCACAATCAAGTTCTAATTTTGCTGTATATCCATTTTTATTATCAACTTCTAAAAGTTTGATATATGGTTTGTTAAAATCGTCAACAAGATTATTATTTACAACGCAGATTTGCTTAACAATGTGCATATTATAAGCATCAACAGGCGTTAATCTATAAACTGTATTTATTTTTTGTCTGTGGGTAGCAGAATATCTTAACTCAAACAAAGGATTTAAACTTGTTATTGCTTCTCTTGCTTTTACTGTATTATCAACACTTTGTGGCTCATCAATGATTATAATAGGACGACATTCTCTTAAAAACTCTTTTGCTGATTTTGCCATAGTATCACTTACTTGGTTAAATAAGTTTTCGTTCTTTTTGAAAGCGTCAATATTTACAATCATAACTTCTAAATTGTTTGATAATGCAAAATCTCTAACTTCGTGTCTTTTAGCAGAATTATAGATAAACGGTTTTACTGTTGTCCCTTCGTATTCTTGCTTAAAATAATCACGAGTGGTTTGCATAGATTTATAAACACCTTCACGAATAGCAACGCTTGGAACAACTATCACAAATTTGTTAAATCCATATTGTTTATGTAGTTCTAAAATGGTTTTAGTATAAACAAATGTTTTTCCCGTTCCTGTTTCCATTTCAATATTAAATCTTAACTCTTGCAAATCGGTTAAAGGCAATAGGTTTCTATCTTGAACAACTTTTAAATTTTCTTGTATTTGCTCCATAGATAAATCTAAATTATTTGCATATCCCAATAATTCATCGTGAGAAATATCCACAAGGTCCATTTTTTGCACTGAAAAAGTTGACGGTGCACTTGCACAGCCTCTAAACAAATCCACAACGCTCATTACTGCATTGTCTTGAAATTCTTGCTTTTTAAATTTTAATTTCATTTTCTTTTTCCTTAATAACTTAAAAATTCAATTTGAATTCTTTTATTACATCTATTCCATTCTTCTATTAATTCATTTTTATGAGATAAAGTCCACTTGTTTACTTCTTCCAAAGTTTTACGGTTTAACTTATTATTTCTATCTACAATTTCCCAATTATCTATGTAAATCTCACCAATTTTATGATTGTTTAAGGTTATATGAGCATGTGGTCTGCTATGTTTTGCATTATCTTCATTATAAACATAAATGCTTAAAACACTATTAAATCTTTGAACCCTGTCTCTTTGCTCAATAACCCTAAATCCATATAGATTTGAAAGTTTATGTAATAAATTAAAACTAACAAACATTAGAATAACCTCATTTCTTTGTTTTTAGCTTTTAATATTTCTTGTGCATTAATTAAAAGGTTATCATCAGAGAAACATCTGTCTGCAAATAGGTAAGTGCCAACACTTTCATTTGCAAATTCTTCTATATCTTCAAGTTTTAAATTCATTTGTGAACAAATTAAAAGTTTGTATTCTTCGCCATTTACTATATAAGCTTTTTCATTTGCTGTTTTAGTAATAGGTAATGTTAAGTCAATGCCATATTTAAGCATTATTTCATAAACTAAATCTAATTCAGTTCTATCATTTTCAAGATAATCTAAACTAATTTGTATTCTTTTTGCAACCTCATCTGCATCTTTTGTTGGAGTGTTGTTCCATTTTTTAAGGTTAGAAGAATCAAGTTTGAAAACTTTAAAACCGATATCTAAATTATCTAAATATTGCTCATTAGGAGCTTCAACTTTAATTGCAAATTTATCATCAAAATCGCCATTATCCAATACTTTTCTTTGCATTAATTTATTCTTATCAATATTAATTTTAATATTTCTGTTATTTTTAATTTGTTCGCCTGCTCTACGAATTCTCTCCTTGCCTATTTCACATAAAGTTGTAAATCCCAATTTTCTAGCTTCTGATGTTTCTTCTGTCATTTCTGGCAACTGAACACAAATAAACTTTCTATGGGTTCCTTTTTTTGCATTAAGGTCAATAACTGAATGTGCAGTTGTTGCTGAGCCTGAAAAGAAGTCCAAAATAATAGAATCATCTTGAGAACCAATTTCTGCAAGTCTTCCTATCAAAGCACTTGGCTTTGGATATGAGAACACATCACGGCTACCAAAAAATTCTCTCATTTCAATAGAACCTGCTTTAGTTGTTCCGTGTTCCTGACCAATTATATTTGATGGTTTTTGTCCTTGCAACTCATCTTTCAAGAAAGATTTAATATATGGAACCTTTCTTTTCCCAACAAAAACTTTGCCAATTTTAATCCATTCATCAATACTTTTTTGTGGTGCATACGAAGGCCATTCTATTACAGAGCCATCTTTCAATGGAATATTTACAGTATAATCTTTTTGTTTGCTTAAATTAACAAGTTGAAACAACTCTCCCTTATTTATTTCTTCAATTATTCCTGATACTAAATTTTCTTCTGGTAATTCTTTTATATGTCTTGAAGTGTCTTTTTCATCTAAATTGATAATGTTAGATGCAGAAAAGTTTTTACAATAACAAAGAATATTATCATAATGGCTTCTTAAGATAGAAGAATCGTTGCCACCTTCTTTTCCTTTTTCCCATACAAATTTAGTAATAAAATTATTTTCACCAAAAATCTCATCACAAATCTTCTTTAAATTATACACTTCATGGTCATCTATAGAAATAAATATAACACCATTTTCTGTAAGCAAATTTCTTGCCAACTTCAATCTTGGATACATCATATTTAGCCAATTAGTGTGATAACGACCATCAGTGTCAGCGTTTGACTTTTGTGCCTGTCCTGTAACTTCCTTATAATTAGCAATATTGTCTTCAAAGTTGTCTTTGTAAACAAAGTCGTGTCCTGTGTTATAAGGTGGATCTATGTAAATCATTTTAATCCTACCATTATAAGAAGATTGCAAAAGTTTAAGGACTTCTAAATTATCTCCTTCAATGTAGATATTTTTAGTTGTATCCCAATTTTTACTTTCTTCTATGCAAGGACGAAGTGTGCCTGTTGAACGCTTTTGAGCAAGTTTTGTTGCTTCGGTTTTTCCATTCCAAACAAAAGAATATTGTTCTTTATTGTTGTTAATATCTTCGCCAAGAATTAATTGCAATTCCTCAAAGTCAATTTTATCTTCTTTAACAATGGTAGGAAACAACTCTTTAAGTTTTTCAATGTTTTCTTTAACTAAATCTTTAGTCATTCCATCTAATTTTTCCATTTAATAACTCCTTATTTTAAATCGTCTGACATTTTTGTTCTTGTTAGATTTATAATTTCTTTATCTTTCGGTTTCTTTTTTTCTTCCACATTTATACCTAAAATCAAGTATATAATACATTCTCTTACTATTTTCATTAAATCAAATGTGTATTTAAAAAGTTCATACTGTGAAATAAAAATTTCATTTTCGTTAATTTTTATATTGTCAGTATTAATAGTTGTAACGACAAGCCTATGTTCTAAATAATTTCTTAATTTTGCATAATTTTTAGATTTGTATTTTGTTGTTTGATATTTGTCTTCAAATATATCTTTTGAGCTCCAATATAATCCATTTATCATTAAATTGTTTTTTGCAACTTCTTTTATGACTTTGTTTTCCATAACTTTTCTAAAAGAAACATCTGTCAAATCCAAATTGAGATTAAAGTATTGATTTACAAAATATGCTATTCTATCTAAAATTGAATAAAAATCTTTAAAACAACATCTTGTAAGATTTTCATAATAATTGCAACTCATTAAATTATTTGTTAATTCATATAATTCCACATCTTTATCGGCAATATGATTTTTTCGTTCTATATAATTCAATGACTCAAAAAGTCTATATCTTGCCGAAACATATTCTTGTTTTATCTGATTCATTATAGCACAATCAAATTCATCTCGTGTATTATCAATATTATATAACATAGATGGTAAGTGTAGGAAATCGTAAGCAACAAATGAGTCTTTATATATATCATTTAAGACATTAAGATATAAGCCATTTTCTGCAAGCCATTTTCTATAAATTTTTTCGGTTTTAGATTTTCCCCAATTATATTTTTTAAACTTGTTTTTTGAGTTTAGATATTCAATTCTAACGATTTGCTCTATTCTTTTTAATTCATTTTCAAAAACCTCATCTGCTCCATGTAACTTTAAATAATCTTTACTTTTTAACGCATCTTTTATCTGCTTATATCCTTCCTTGAATAGTAATCCTTTATGGACTTCATCGTATTGAACAGGTGCAAAATGAGATAATGTAACACCCAAATTGCCTTGCGACATAGGGAAATATTTAATCTTGTTATACATTTCTATCGCTTTAATAGTTCTTCCACAACTTCTACAAGCATTTGCATAGTTAGTCAATAATTGCTCATATAGTGCTTTGGGTGGTTCATTTCCCATATTGTCAAAAGCATAGTCAAAATAATAAAGTGCTTTTTCTAAATATTTTTCAAAATCAAATTTAGGATTGTCTTTATTAAGTGTTATTACATCTTCAAATGAAGTTCCAATAGAATAAGCAAGTTGTGCTTTTTTAATTAATTCAATGTCTTCATTTAAAAAATTTTTAATTGAGTTAATATGAGAAAGAATTGCAGTTGCATCTTTTTTTTCAAATAATTCATCTGACTTTTTTAAAATTGCATCTAAATCAAACTTTTTCATCTTTACCTCACTTCAAAGTATATCATAAAACTGTCGGATTTTGTATTGGTTAAAGCAGATTTGTTATAAATTTCATCAATTTTTTGTTTTGTTTCACGATTTATCTTTGACTTTTTAATAAATTCGTTGTCTTTTAGCTCAAAAAGTTGTTCTGAAAGCTCATTTATTTTCTGATTTTTTGCAAGTCCTTCACCAAAGGAATCTGTTGCTGATATGCTTTTCACTCGTTCTATTTCTCTTTGTAAATCTTTTATTTCTTTTTCAAGTTTTGATTTTTCTTTTTCTGCTAACATTTGTATGTGTGAAATAGGAAGTTTTGCATCTTTGTCTAATTCCAATATTAAAGGTTCTGTTATAATAGGTATTAAGCTTTCAAAATGATTGGTTAATGTTTCTTTAACTTTTTCTTCTATAAAATAATCTTCTTCAAAATCCATACACTTTAATGATAAAATTTCATCGCAAGTTGAATGGTTTAAATATTCATTATTATCAGTTAATCCAACACAATAAAGTTGACTAAAATGGTCAAATCCACTGGATAAGTTCAGTTTGAATGCCGAAATATATCCTTTTAATCCTTTTAGTTTTTCATTATCACTTTTTAAAATAAGTTTGTGTGGTTTTAATTTGTAGGAATATTCAAAATCTGAAATCATTTTTTGACAAGGTTCAGAGCCAATAGTAAATGGTTTGTAATTTTCATCATTTATAAGCGAGTATTTAAAAGGATAAGCATAAGGATTTTTATCGTGCCAAGCAGTTTTAAATTCAAAAGTGTTTTCATCTATAAACTTGTCTTTATAAAAATATCTTGCCAATTCTTTGATAGTGCCATCAAGTTCTGCAACTTTTCTTTTAATAATTTCAGCCATATTTTTAGTTTTTTCAACCAGTTTTTTATCAAAAGTGTTAAAAAGAATATCATTTGACTGTGCTTTAATACTTTCTAATTCTTCTTTAAATTCTTCAGAAAGTTCAGTAAAATCTATTTGCACTTCTTTTTTCTTTCTAACATTTTCTAATGTATCTTTAATGTTGGTTTCAATGTCGCCATCAATAGCACCTGAAATAATAGTATCACTTGCTCCAATAATGTTGTTAGAAATATTAAGTCGTTTATAAAACAATTCATACATTCTAACATCTGAAAAGTTTTCAGGACAAATAAAGTTAATCACAAAAACATCGGTTGCTTGCCCAATTCTATGACAACGAGATATACGCTGTTCCATATCAAGTAACACTTGTGGGAAATCATAGTTAATAACAAAAGAAGATATTTGCCAGTTTAAGCTTTCATTGCCTTTATCTGTTGAAATTAAAATACTTGTTTTTTCACTTCTAACAAACTTGTTTATAGGTTCATTGTCGGTTGTTCCATTAAAAGAATTTACCGAATAATCTGTATGTTGCATTAAAAGTTTATGGATATGTTCTTGTGATTGAGTGTTACCAGTAAATATAACACATTTTTTAGCAATACCTTTTTTATGAAAAGACGAAAAAGTTTGTTGTAATGCTTTTATTAACATTTCATCTTTTTGATTAATTGTTATTGAAGATGCTAAATCTAACATCTCTTTAATTTCTTTTGCTTCTTTTAAGTTTTCTTCGGTTGCTTGTCTATTTAATCTTACATATATTCCACTTAAAGTTTTAGAAAGTGCATAAGCAGAAGACGACAAAGTTCCATAAAACATTAAAGATAGTTCATAGGGGTTCATTTCAGGGAATGCTTGTTTTGTAGATTTAGCAACATATTTTTCAATTAAAGAGTATAACTGCTTTTCTTTTTCGGTCATTTTATAAATTTGAGTTAAAATTTGTCTTTCAGGTAGTTTTGTTTCAACTTTAACTTGACTTCTTAGTGTTCTAAAAGTATATGGAGCAATAATATCTCTTAACTCTGGGTAGTTTTCAGGTTTTCTAAAATATCTCTTATGAAATTCCTCGTAATCTGTAAAAATATTGTCATCTATAAAGTTGATAAGCCCAAAAATATCATCTTCATTCTTTTGAATTGGTGTAGCAGTAAGCAAGATTTTCTTTGCATTCGGTATTATAGACAATACAGTGTCGGCAGTTTTATTTTCTTTAATTTTGTAAGTTCTAAATCTATGTGCTTCATCTAAAATACATAGTTGCCAATCTTTTTCTTTAAGTTTATCGGCATTACTTATAACAGAATCATAAGTCGTTAAAACAATCCCGCTATCAAAACGAGAAAAATCAGTTGTGTAATTATCTGATATAGGCCTTTCAACATTATCTAAAACACAGCATCTAAAATCAAAAGTTCTAACAATACTTTGTAGCCAATTATCAATAGTTGGCGAAGGAACAATAACCAAACAATTACTTTTCCTTTTTCTATATTGAGCTAAAATTAAAAGTGCTTCCATTGTTTTTCCAAGCCCAGCTTCGTCTGCTAAAATAAAACCTTTAACAAATGGGTTTGAAATAGCAAAGGTTGACGCATAAATTTGATGTGAAAAAATATCTATACCACTTCTTAAATATTGTGATATTAAGTTTTCCATTTTTCCTATGCGTAAATCCTCGTTAATCTTATTTACGAGATAGTAAGCTTGAATCCTGTTATTTATCATTTGAAAACCTTTTGTAAAAAATATATCAGTATTATAACATATAATTCTAATATTTGTTGTGTTTTGCGTAAATTTTAATAATAATTTTATCAATTTGAGATCGTGGCGTGTGCTTGTCTTGAACAAGTGCCTCGCTTCGCTCGGCAGACAAGCACACGCCACTAAACAATTAAAAGTGAAATTAAAGCAAAGGAATCGGCAACAAAATTGGGTTTGCACGCAGGCTTTCTGCAAAACCCAATTTTTTTATGTTGCCGATTGACTAATTGCACTTTCTCATTTGAGCAATTACTTTTGGACTAACTTTACCCATAAGGCAACCTTCGTCCCAGCAAGTAAAATCATCAAATAGCAATAGTTTTTTATCTTCTTGACCTATGGTGCAGACAATATCTTCGTCCATAATGTCTGATATGAAGTATTGATATAGCCCTTTGCTATAAACAATCTTTTCTTCTGTTTTTTCCAAATACTTAACAATGTAAGATATTTCTTTATATAAATCTTCTTTGCTTACTATTTTTTCAAAATCTGACCGACCAAATCTTTCATTGAAATAGCTGTTTTGTATTGTTTTTGTTCTTCTATGAGAATTAATGTTGTAGTCGCTATGTTCAAACAATTCACCAACCATTGCTTTATCTGGTATTTCAAATAATCCGTGAAAGTGAAGGCGTTTTGTTTCAGGTGCACGCTCCCAAACACCCATATATTTCCAATCGTTTCTATAACACAAATTACGAAAACAAGTTTTAAGTTTCTTTTTAAAAGATTCTTCTGTATGTTTCTTGTCATCATAAGTAAAAGTGCAAAAATAATTGAAGTTGACTAAATTTGCTTTTCTAACCATTCGGACTCTGCGACAAATTAAGTTTCGCAGTTTTCTATCAAAATTTGTATTTACAAAACTTACACATAATTCCTTGTTTTCAAAATATGGGAGCATATCTTGAATAATAAGCTTTTTGCGTTCTTTTTTCTTGTAATCAATATATTTGATATATAACTCATTAAACAATTCTTTTTTAGTCATTTGACGAGCTGTTTTAGGTTTCGTTTCTTGCTTTTTAGTTTCTTCTTCAATTATTTCAGTATTTTCAATTTGTTCAATATTTTCTTTGTTATCAAGTGAAATAGAGGGCTCTACATTTTCAGCAGAGTCCTTTACTTCATCTTGAATAACAGTTATAGTTTCTTCCAATTTATATGGACGCTTTTTTGATGGTCTTGTAGTATGGGGAATAGCAATGTAATGACTTCCATCAAAATAAACTTTTGTTTCTCCAAACGGCATATTTGCTCCTTCATATATGCACGCTGACTTTTGGATTTAACTGTTATTATTGTTAGAGTCAGCGCTTGTTTTTTCGCTAACTTTCTTTTTAAATAACTTGCTAAATATACCTTTCTTTCTTGGGTTGCCTAATTTTAATAATCTTTTTTGCTCTTTATTTTTAGCTTTAACTTTCTTTCTAAATTGTCTTTGATATTTTCTATCTTCTTTGTCTATTCTTTTAAATGCTTTCTTCATATTTTTGAATATATACTTGCTAATCTTCTTATTAAACTTTTCTGGAACAAAATCGTTAGTGTCTAATGTGTGAGAAAAGGTATCATAATATTTGTCTAATGTCTGATTAATAAGAACATTTTTATTAAAATTTATCATTTTCTTTTCTCCTTTTTGCTGTTCTTGATTGATAATAACCCTCTGGGAGTTCATCGTCATTGTCCTGTAAATACTTGATATATCCTTCTAAACTTTCTTCCAATTCCTCACTTTCATTAATGTCAAAATCTTCGTCAAAATGCCCATCGTAAAATTTAGGTTTACAACTCTGACTATCATATAACTTAAACACATTATAGTTGGCTACAACAGTTTCCTGCGTATAGCAACTCTTATCTTTTTTACCAGATGCCATATATTTATCAAAAAGAGAAGAATTGTCTATTCTGCGAATAGTCCATTTAAGTTTATTTACTTTGCCATAATCATCGTAGAAAAGTTTTAATTTAACTATTTCAATAAATTGAGCAAGCTCTCTAATATTGACATCAATAAGCATTGGCCTTTGAGTGTCTAAATATATATCTAAACTATCGTGTCCGTGCTGTTCATACCACCTTGATTGCCATTCAGGAAAATACATACTCATACGACTATTAAGGTATTTTTGTGCTTCGGTTATTCCTATAACTTCATACGGGAAGTTGAAATGTGTTTTTACAAACTCATTATGAAAACCTAATCTATATGGATTAATTCGCCGATTATATCTCGGCGAATATCCATACTTTCTAAACTTAATATCATAGTTAGAAGAAACACAATGTTTGGGGATTGTAAGTTTAAAACCATTATGATTTTTTCTAACTATTTCTTGTCGCATAAGTTTATTTCTTTCTTGCTCAAACGCATATCCATTTAGAATATGCGTCATAAAGCAAGTTTTTCCTGTTCTGGGTGGTGCAAATATGATATAAATTGCCATTAAATCTTTGTAACATTAAGATTTAAAGTTAAATTATCCACAAAATTAACAGCGTTGACACTATAATCAAAAGATATACTTAATTCAAACATAGAATCTAAATCAATATTTTTCATAAATTCATCAACAGTAATTTGGCTATTGTCATAATTTACAATAGCATTAAAAACTGCGTCATTTGTAAAGTTATATTCTTCACTTATCACATTCATTTGAGTTGAATGATTATCTATAACAATATCATAAACATCATACTCATAAAGTTTTGTTTCAAAGCGAGAAATTGATTTAGATATATTTTCAGCGAAATCTTTATATCCATTGTTGTTTAAGAAGTCATATAAGTCGTAACCATTGAAATTGTAGCAATAATCTGGTGTTTCGTGATAACCACCGTGATTCATATAATTATCATTAACATCAAAGAAAGCCATAAAAATAGTAGAATAGAAATCTCTATAACTAATAGTAGCATTGCTTACATTTGCTGTTATTTCTTGAAATTTTGCAGTTAAATCTAATATTTCTTTATTTAATCTGCTTATTTTTTCTTGATATTCCACAAGTAATTTTGATTGATTTGAATTTGTTAAATCTAATTCAGCAATTCTTCCTAAAAGATTGTTTCTTTCAGTATTTAACGCATCAATTTGTGTAGTATATTCCTTAATTTTAAGGTTTAGAGTTGTTTCATTATCTATAACTTGATTGTAGTCCTTTTCTGGCACAACATTCATTGCATCATAGACACTGTTTCTAAAACCACTTGTGCACATAGCAATACAAAACACCAAAAACATAATTAGTATTACAGAGCCAATAGTTGCTAATATTGTTTTAATTGTATCACTCATATAAAATCCTCCTTTTTAAGAATTTGTAGGAACTGGATAATTGCATACAACATTTGCATTTGCGAAAGCAGTATTATCACTAGCAACATAAGTTATTTGATTGAATTGGTCTTGTGTGCCTGCAAAGAAAACATTAACACCAGAGCTATAATTACTAATTCCAAATGTGTCTATTGTTTGTAATGTTGATGGTAAATATATTTCAGTCAAACCACCACAGCCATGCAATAGTCCAAATGGAATATTAGTTGCTCCTTCTTCAATATACATAACTTTTATGCTAGAATTTTGAAATACACAGCTTCCCCAATTTGAAACATTTGCAGGTAGTCTAATTTCTTCTAAACCTGTATTGTTAAATGCAAAAGAGCCCATTGTTTCTATGTTAGAGAAATTTACTGTTTTCAAACTAGAACAATTATAAAATGCGTGTGTGTTAACCGTTTTAAGATTATTTGTTGTTACAACTTCCACTAGATTACTGCAATTAGCAAACGCATAAGAGCCGATTGTTTCAACACTTTCTGGAAGTTCAACTCTTTGTAAACTTTTACAGTTGTAGAACGCATAAGCCCTTATTTCAGTAATGCCATCTAAATCTGACGCTTTTAACTCTGTGATTGTTCCTCCAACAATATCTTGAAATAATTGTTTGTATGAGCTATCACCATTTAAAGCTTCATTTACTGCCTCTAATGATTTAATTGTTTCTTGCAATTCAGCAATTTGAGACCTTAAAGCAATTATTTCATTTTCATAGTTTTGTATTGTTTCGCTATCTGTTGCAATTTGTGCCTCATATTCAGCAATCTGTGTTTCATAGGTTTCAGTTGCTATTTGAAGACCACTAACAATAGAGTCCAAATTAGTAATTTCAGCAGATAATGTGCTAATTTCATTGTTTAATTCTTCAATTCTTGCTGTATTATCTGATTGAGTATCTAACATAATATCTAATTCAATATTAAGTTGTCTAAATTGTTCTCTCATCTCTGCAAGCTCATAAGTCATAGTAGATAAGTTTTGATTAGCCATATCTAAACTTGTTTGGATTTGAGATTTTTGACTTAATGCAAGTGCAAGATTGTTTTGACTTGTAATTAAGTTAGATTGTAAAACACCAACTTCATTTTGATATGAAATTGCTTTAAATTCTGCGTTTATAAGGGAAGTTCTAGTTTCAGTGAGTAAAACCAAGTTGTTTAAATATGCTTGATTTAATTCTTCATTTTCCTTTTCTTTCTCTTGATAAACTTGACTATGTGGAGCAACTGCATCAAAAATGAAGTTTCTAGTTGGAGGAATAGCTAAAACTATTCCTGCCGATAGAGCCAGTGTAGATAATGCACCAGCACAAACTTTAAAAAATAAATTCATAATGCCTCCTAATTATTTTCAGTAACATTGTAAGTTACTTTATAAGTTGTATTTGAATTGTAAGTGAATGTAGTAATATCTGATAAATAAGTTACTGTTGCATCATCTCTGTCTGCAAATCTTAATTGAAGTGTATAAGTTTCACCAGCAATTAAGTTACTTGCATACCAAGTATCACTACAAGTTCCTGTAACGGAGTGAGTATGATTAAAGGTTTCCATAAGTTTTCCATCTTCATCATAAATAACACAAGTTACAGTGTAAACTTTTGCAGATGATAAATAATTTCTTATAAGAGTTACATTTGAAGTTGCACTATATAATTGAAAACATTTATTTGTTGTTCCATTAGTTGCAATGCCAATCTTAAATGTAAGTGGATCATCTGCTCCAAGTGCGTAATTAAATAACATAATTTTGTCTGTTGTTGTAATTGTTAATTTACCTGTAACACTTGCAAAAATTAGTTGTTTTGAAAGTATTGTGTAGTTATAATCGCCCATTTCAACTAACATACTTTGATAACTATTTAATAGGGAGTTATCATTAAATAAGAATTGATATGTGTGATTGTCGTTTGATAAAATAATTTTTACAGGGTTACTAGCTAAATCAATCGTGCTTGTATCTATTGTTCCAACTGGATTTAATCCAACCGAAGCAACAGTATAATTGTCTAAATAGTAATAATCAAAAGTGATATTACTTGTATTGCTTTTTATAGTAAATGAGCCTTTAAAATCTTCAAAAATAAGAGCTTCGCTGTCTATAAAATATTCCCAAGTCGTGTTTTTAGAAAGCAATACATTTAAGCCACTGTTTAACTTTGCTTTGCTATCTATTAAAACTGTTTTTGTTTGGTTTTTGTCAGAGCAAGTAAATGTTATTTCAACAGGGGTTGTTAATAAATTTACATTTGAAATATCACTATCTTTTGTATCAACAAAACCAAGATTAAGTTTTGAAAATTCATAATTTGGTTTTACATCTTCAACCTTAACTTTATCCTTTGTGTCATCGTCATCTTCTAAATCTTCAATGTAATCTTCATTTTTAGTAGTAGCACTAATATCTTGATTACCTTTAACAAAATTTAGATTTACTGCGATGCTACACCTATAAACGCCATAATACTGTTTGTTATCATATTCTGGTTGCTTATCAACGCTTATAGGGTATTTTGTTTGTTCAGCTTCTGGTATTGGAACACATAAGCTATTTGTGCCATCAATAATTTTGTAAGAGTTATATCCTTCGCCTTTGATTTGTTCATATAAATAGTTATAGAAAGTATTTATCTTTACAAAACCAGTAGCACCTGTGCCTATCAATTCAACATTGCCGAATTTGATAAAATATGAAGTTATGTTTTTAGCAGTTAAATTCGCTGCGTTTGTCATAACATATCTAACCATTTCATCTTGATTTGTTCTGACTGCGTGAGTCCATTTTACGAATTTTTGTGTTTGTCTTGAAACTGAAACTAAATCATCGTGCGTTCCGTTTAGTTTACCACCATCAAAGAATGTGTAGTATTCATAGTAATAAGGTTCTTTGTTCTTTTCATGCACCCATTTAAAAGTGCTTAAATCGTAAGCAAAAAACCACTTCATACCTGTAAGCGAGCCATAGGTATTAATCATACCATCTAAAATCAAACCATTATTTGATTTGTAGAATAACGCATTTTGATAAGTGCCATTATCTTCATAACTAAATACAATATACGAGCCAAAATCATAACATTTTAGGTCAATAACTTGGTCGTCGTAAGCAGGACACTCATTGTCGTCTTGTGCTTTCTTTATTTGTTCAAAAGTAAAGCCACCATTGGTATTTTTCCAGTTATCGTTAATCGTTTTGTCTATTTCTTCAATTTGCTCTTTTGGGGTGGGCATAGCATTAGCAGATACTGTAAAATAACTGTTTTGAATAACACCACCACATACTGCAAAAAGGACAAACATAATGACATACAAAAGTTTCATTTCTTTATCTTTAAATACAGTATTTTGCAAAATTAAAACAATAATTAAACAAAGAATTAAACCGACAACAACACCAACAATCCAATTTGATATTTGCATTTTGCCTCCTTTGAAGAATAATCAGGTATAAACGAAAATGTATATACCTGATGCTCCTCGTAATTAAGATTTTTATTTTATAAGCATATTTAACAATGCTTTATCTGATTGTCTAAATGGTTTAATAGTGCATTCATACACTTCGCCATTTTCATCAACCGAGTGAACTGCATAGGTATTGCCTTTGATAACATTTCCAGTTGCTTCATCTTTGATTTCATAAGGATTTACAACTAAATCTGCTTGCATTTCGTTACCGAAAACAATATCTAATACTGTAAAACCACCTTTGTCTGGTGGACTAACTAAAATTCTCACATCTTTTCCACGAATTTTACCTTTTATAAAGTATGAAAAGTATGTGTTTCCATCTTTCTCAAAAGTTTCTCTTTCAACTTTAATTTTGCCTAATACATTTTTCTTTTCCATTGATTAAATTCTCCTTTTATTTTTTACCTTTACCAATTTGTTTTGAAATTCTTTTAGCTTCTGACTTTGATTTGCCTTGTGCAAGTGCATCTTTATATTTATAAAGTCCTGCGTGGTCTGATTGACATTGCAAATAACCACTTCTTAAACCTTTTTCAAATTCAGTCAATTCTTTGCCTTCTTTTTGACCTCTTTGATGCACTTTTGCTTTTCTTTCTTCGGCATAACCTTTCGCTCTTTTATTTGGCGAAAACCATCGTCTTTCTTTGACTTCTTTAGCCATAATCAAATCTCCTTTTTAGAATTAAAATTTTTTTGCCCGTGTTGCCGTTAGCAAAGCTTTTAAAAATATTAAGTTGTAGTTTTGTAATCTTATAAGCAATAGGACTTTTTAAAACAATTCGTCTTTATGCGATATTTAATGTAGGTGGCCACCTTTACGAAATTTCACACAAAAGGAATCGCCTGCAATTTGCCTTTGCTTTTTGATTACACTGCTATTCTATTTGATTAACGAAAAATCTACCAGAAACTCTATCTAAACAAAACCCAAACAATACCCAAATGTTCCCAAAATTAAAACAAGTAAATACAAACAATACCCAAACTTTTTTGAGGTATTAAAATTAAAAAATCCAGAGTTTTTAAACTCTGGACTTTTGATTTAATCTATATAATTTCTTGAAAATGCTGTTGATGGTAGTCGTTTTCCATCTATATTTATTCTTTCATTAAAAGCATTATCGTATTGCTTATCTCTTAACTTTGTTCTTTTAAAATATGTGTCTGTGCTAAATAATTCGTTTCCATTTAAACAATTGTCTTGTAAAGAGATAATCTGTCTAACAATATAATGTTTTGTTCTATAAACATTGTTTGCTTCAATTAAGAACTCTGGAATATCTTTCATGCAGTTTCCTCCTTTTCATCAATAAAAGAGCTTTGCAAGAATTTTAGAAGTTTTTTATTGAGCATCTGTATATATTCAGGAGTAAAACCTAATTTGTCAGACAAAGACTCTTGTGTATGACATTCTATATATAATGAAACATATAAATCATACAACTTTGGTGATGCCTGTTTTATGGCGTTATTATACTTGTGAACTTTTTGAATAATAACATTTTCGCCAGTCGTTGAAAAACCTTTGTCAAAGACATCTTTCCTCATGTAGTAGTATCTTATATCTTTTAAATCTTCTCTAATAGTTGCAAGAGTCATATTAAAACCTCCCGAAAAGTGAAGTTAAATCACTTTTTCTAAATAGTTTCAAAACGAGCTGATACAAAGAGCCATTACGAGAATAATACTCACACAAAAGTTTTTTAAAATTTTGATTAAAATTTTAATCACTCTCATTTTACCACGAAGTCAACAAAAAAGTTGGTTTTTATACTTACAACATTTGACTATGTTTAGCCTTTTTTGTCAGTATTTTTGTTTTCGTTTTCTTTCTCTCTTTTTTCTTTATAAAACTCTCTTATTTGAAATTCCAAGCAAGAAATGAAAGAGTTAAAATCTTCTTTTGAAAGAACTGAAAATTTAGGTGCACCAATTGTTTCAATTTTTAATTCTTTGTTTTTAGATTTCTTTTCCATAATCACTCCTTGCTTGTTGCTTTAAATTTACAGCAAACTGAAAAAGAAAAGTAGAAACTTTATCCCAACAAAATCCAAAGAAAAACTAAATATTTCTAAAATTTACCCCAAATAAACCCCAACTTTACCCAAACATACAAAATAAACCTTTTTTTATTTTTGTGTGGGTGTTTTTTGTTTTTTTTCAATAGCAGAGTGTATCAAAAATGCCCATATCCCTCAAAGGAAAAAAATATTGCTTAAACCAAAAAAAATTAAAGATATTTAAGACAATGTTTTTTTCTTTATCTTTGATGGCTCTGTTCCTTTTTGATGGTTTGTAGGTGTTGAAAAAAAATTCAATAAAAAAAGGAGTTTGTATATATGAGTTTAGGTAAAGTTGGGATAAAGTTTAGAAAAAATTGGATAATGTTTCAGTTTAGTTTAGGTGAACTTTCTAACGCACTTGAATTGTATATATTAAATTCTTTTATAAACAAAGAAAAGGAGATTTTATAATGAAAACAGCAGTTATTTATGCAAGATATTCAAGTGATAGTCAAACAGAACAAAGTATTGAAGGACAATTAAGAGTTTGCCAACAATTTGCAAAGAACAATGATATTTTGATAGTTGATACTTATATTGACCGAGCAATGACAGGAACAAACGACTTGCGACCAGATTTTCAAAAAATGATTAAAGACAGCAATAAAAAACAATGGGATTATGTAATTGTTTATAAATTAGACAGGTTTAGCAGAAACAAATACGAAACAACAATCCACAAACACACATTAAGCAATAATGGTGTTAAGGTTTTGTCAGCTATGGAAAACATACCAGATACGCCCGAAGGCATAATTTTAGAAAGCTTGCTTGAAGGTATGAATCAATATTATTCAGCAGAACTTTCACAAAAAGTCCTTCGTGGTTTAAAGGAAAGCTATTTAAAAGGCAACTTTACAGGTGGCGTTCAATTATTTGGTTACAAAGTTGTTGATAAGAAAAATGTTATAGATGAAAACGAAGCCGAAATTGTAAAAGAAATTTTTTCTAAATATGCACAGGGTTTTACTGCTGTTTCAATAGCACAAGAATTTAAAAAGCGTGGCATAAGAACAAAAAAGGGAAAATATGTTGACTCTGTAATGATTTATAAATTTATTCAAAACACAAAATATATTGGTAAAGTAAAACACGGAGATAAAATTTACACAAATATATATCCACCAATAATAGACGAGTCAACTTGGCAAAAAGTCCAATCAATAAGAAACGCAAACAAACACGCACCGGGAAGAAAAAAAGAAATATTTGACTTTTTACTATCTGGTAAATTAGTATGTGGCACTTGTAAAAGAACAATGATTGGTGAAAGTGGAACTTGCAGAAATGGTGATAAACATTACTATTATAATTGTTTAAGCAGAAGAAGAAAAAAGGCAGAGTGTGATTTTCACTCTGTCAACAAACAATGGCTTGAAGATTTAGTTTTGCAAATAACTTGGGAATTAATTTGCAAAGAAAACAATTTAGACGAAATAGTAAACGAAATTTACAAGAAGCATCAACTTGTTAATAAGCAAGACTCTATAATAAAAACACTTGAAGTTAAAAGAAATGATGCTTTAAAAGCTTCTAACAATTTAATATCTGCTATTGAACAAGGAATAATAACCGAGCAAACAAAGATAAGATTAAAAGAATTAGAAGCACAAATATCACAATATGATTTTGATATTGAACAGGAAAAGCAAAGGTCATATACTTATTTAACCCCAAGCTTAATAAAAGATTATTTAAAATCTGTTATTTGTGGTGATATAGAAGATTTAACAATTAGAAAACAAATCATCAAAACATTTATAAGAGAAATAATTTTAACAAATGATAACTTAATAATAGTATATAATTTTATTGATAACAATTTTACAAAAAAGCAAATACCAGATAATATAGAAGAAGTTATTGAACAGTCAGAAATGGCTGTTAAAAATAGATTTAACGGTTCAAACAAAAAGGATAGCACTCCGCCAAGCGTAACCTAATCCGAACACTTTCTGTTTTGATTAGGTTTATTTTTTTGTTTTAGGGTGGGATTCGACCCGTAAAGGGTT
>JAFTMY010000176.1 GCA_017452165.1 Clostridia bacterium
TTGATTCTCTCAAACATGAACTGTTGAAGAAGATTTTGTCTAAAACCTTTGAGGACCCAAGAATATTAAAATTGTCTTATCACTTTATAGAAATGTTCGGTGAAAGAGGAATTGGTCTTGGAAGTCAGATTTCTCAAAACCTTGCCTTAATATCAGTCAATGAACTTGACCACTATATTAAAGAGAAATTGAGAATTAAAGGTTATGGAAGATATATGGATGATGGTTATCTAATACATGAAAGCAAAGAGTATCTGCAGAAGTGTTTAGATGATATCAGACAAATCTGTGAAGAACTGGGTGTTATATTAAATCAAAACAAAACCAGGATAGTAAAACTTGAAAAGGGATTCACTTTTCTAAAAATAAGGTTTTTCTTAACACAAACTGGGAGAATTGTTAAAAAGGTTTATCCAAAGAGTGTGACAAGAATGAGAAGAAAACTCAAAAAATTCAAACATCTTGTTGAAGAGGGTAAAATGTCAGAGTTTGATGCATACCAGTCTGTTCAGTCTTGGTTGAGTCATACATTGATATTAAACTCTTTTCAAACAAGAACTTCAATAAAACAACTATACTATAATTTATTTGGAGGGAAATATGTTTTTAAAGATTGTTAAAGGTTCCACTGTTGTGGATGCAGTTGAAAAACTAACTTATGTAAGACAAAACCCAAGAAACAAAACTATTATTATCTGTGACCCAGAATTTGCAAATGGTATTGTTTCAAGTGATGGTTCTGTTATTTGGCATCTTGAGGGTTTGCCAGAGTTCTCTTCTGGGAACTATGAAACTGTTGTTGCAATAGAAGTTTGTGAAGATGAATATAATTCAATCATGAAACAACTATATGCTGGAGAAGAAGTTTCTGAAGAAGTTAGAAAAACTCTAACAACAACAGAAATGATGGATTTGATTGAAAAGTTAACAACAGAAGTCACAGAACTTAAAAAACAACTTGAGAGTAAATAATGAAGAAAACAGTTAAGTTATATACTCAAAGAGTTGTTAATGGTGTGGTTGTTGGTGAATATCAAGACTTCACTGAAAAAGAATTCAAAAAGATGTTAAAAAGTTGTCACAAACAATCAAAAAGTCATCACAAAATTGTTAAAAATAAAAAGAAGTGAGTGTTTTCACTTCTTTTTTTCTGGGGTGGGGTCTTGAAAACTGGCAAAATTTGACATATAATTACACTTGCGAGAGGTGATTATATTATGAGAGGAGTAAATTTTACAGCATATCAAAAAAGAAGAGCTTTGAAGTTGTGGTTGGAAGAAAAACTTCCAATTCAGAAAGTTTGCATGAAGTGTAAGTGTAGAGAAAGAAGTCTCTGGAGATGGAAGGCAATATATGATGGAACCATAGAAAGTTTGGAACCAAAGTCTTGCAGACCTAAAACACCACATCCAAACTCACACACACCAGAAGAAGTTGAAAACATTGAAAAGTTAATTAAAAAGAATCCAAAGTTATCCTACAATGAGTTGTATGGCATTATGAGACAGAAACATGCCTATAGCAGAACTTATTGTGGTTTTTACAGATACATAATAAGGCATAATTTGAGGCCACAAAAGGCATTAGAGAGATATATTCCTAAACCTTATGATACACCAGACATGCTTGGTTATAAGTGGCAAATGGATGTCAAATATGTTCCAGTTCAATGTTATAAGGGTGAAATTATACACAAAGATGATAATAAATTCTTTCAATATACCATGATAGATGAGGCAACTAGAGAAAGGTTTCTTTTTCCATACAAAGAACACAATGTTAGTTCAACATTGGATTTTGTCAAGCGTGCAATTGCTTATTTTGGTTATGCTCCAGAAAGAATTCAGACAGACAATGGTTTAGAATTTACAAACCATAAAGAGAAACACTACAAAGATGGAACCACTATCATGACCAAGAAAGAACATGCTCTAGATATATTATTAAATAAGTTGGGTATTAAACATCAACTTATAAGAGCATACACACCTAGACTGAATGGTAAAGTTGAAAGGTCTCATAGAAGTGACCAAGAAAGTTTCTATAACTATTTAACATTCAAAACACTTCCAGAACTTAAAAAGAAAATGATGAAGTGGAATATTAGATATAACAACAGACCACATTCTGCATTGACCAACAGAGATGGAAAAAGAGTGTGGTGGTCACCAATGGAGAAAAGGGCAGACCTTATAAATCTATTAAATGAGAAAAAAGAAGAATTTGAGAAAGTTAGGTTTATAAAGAACCAAAAACCACTCAAATTTATATATGCAGCTTAATATAAACTAAATTTAGTCTAAATAGACCAGGGCGCGTCCCCTACTAGTAGGGGATAGTTTTTTCATACTTTCTTTTCAAATCATTTGTAATAGAACAACAAATCTGGTATAATGAACATTGATGAATAAGGTTATTCTATCTCCAAAATACTCCCAAAACACCCCAAAAAACACAATTTCACATAAAATTTAAAAAAAATTAAAAAAATTTATGTAAATCGTTTGACATCTATGAATTGTTATGTTAACATAGGATTGACAGTAAGATGTTAATCCTATTTTTTATTGATAAGAAAAATATAGGTTCATCCTTACTGGAGAACCTATTTTTTTGTTTTAAAAGGAGGGAAAGTCATGGCAAATAAGAAAGAGAAGAAAGAAAAGACTGTCTATGTTGGTGGCCAAGTGCCAGTTAGCATTCATGCTTTTCTGTGTGACCTTGCACTTAAAGATGACAAGTCATTAAGTGCGGTAATCAGAACTGCTCTTTGTGAGTATGTGGCAAATTTGCAAAAAAAATAAGAAGGGGGATGAAAAGTGAACTTACAAGAAAAAAGAAGAGAAGTTGGACTTGAACAAGCTGACTTGGCAAAGAGAGTGGGAACCAATGCTCCAATGATGAGCAATTTTGAAAACCACAAGTGTATTCCAGTTCCACTAATGCTAAAAGCAATCTGCAGAGAACTAAATTGTGAAATCACAGACATCTATAAACCAGAAGAGATTTATGTTTCTAAACATAAAAGAAAAGGTGCTTTAGATGAAAAGAGTTGCTACAGATTAACTGTGGATTTGCCAAACAAAGCAAGAATGGTGTTCAGTTCTGCAAATCTCAAAAAACATGGTTATAAAAACCTAAAAGACTTCATGTGGCATTGCTATAAATGGTTAGAAAAGAAAATGTCTAACAAAAAAGAAAAAGCCACCGAGCAAGACAGATGCCCAGTGACTCACGAGAATGATATATTTGAAAACATATCTCACCAATAATTATATATCATTCTCCCAAAAAACACAAGTAAAACAAGGAGAATAAATATGGATTTAAGAAAATTTTTATTAGAAAGTGGAGTTTATCCAAACCTTAAAGGTTATAACTTCTTAATTGATGCAGTTAAACTTGTTAAGCAAAACCCGAGTATAACACTAACAAAGCATCTATACCCAACTGTTGCTAAATTACATAATACAACAGCATCTAAAGTTGAAAGAGCAATGAGACATATTGTTTCAACTAGAATTAAACTATCAAATTATAAAAAGATTGGCATTGAATCAATACCAACAAATGGTGAATTTATATGGTTCTTTGCAGTTATAGGGGGAAAGAAGAATGGATAATCGTATGAAAGACTTCTATGAAAGTCAAATCAAAACAAGTGAAACAAAAATCAAACTTATGGAAGCTGGTTTGAAGGCAATGATGTCAAATCCAGATAACATTGAAGTTGAAACATTAGGTTCCTTTGTGAATGCTATAAACAATGAGAGAGCATCACTTATAAGTGCAAAAAAGAACCTAGAAGAACATATTTCTGGTGTTGCCAAGAAAAGACAAGAGGCAAAAATCAAACTAGGAATTGTTGGGGTGATGTATGAGTAAGACATTCACTTATTCAAGACAATGTGGCCCAAGCAGTTATTCAGAATATACAGATGAAGAATTCTATGATGAAGAAGACTTTGAATATGAAGTTAGTGCAGAAGAAATTAGAGATGCATTGACTGAACTTATATTTGATGACTACTTTGCAAAGGTTCCAGGTCTTAAGGAAAATAAAGATGCAGTAGCAGAAACAAAAAAAGCAATCAAAAATTTAATTTGGGATAATGACTTTGAAGATGACTTGTCAGATGCCTATGAAGATGAATTGAAAGACTACTTCCAAGAAGATGCCTTTAATTCATTGGATGATTAGCGAGGTGGAACATGAAAGATTTGACAGTATATCACAAAATGACTGCATCTACTTCAGAGTTAATCAAGACAGTTAACACTGAAATTGGATTTAAGTGTTGCACACCATTTGCAGTTAGAGCTATAGAAGCATTAAATGATTTAGGAATTAAAACAGAGTCTGAAGCAAAGAAAGCAGCAAATGTTTTCTTGGATAACCTACAAACATTGTTTCAAGGCGGTATCACTTCAGAAGACTATGACAAAATTGACTTTGTTAAAAGAGGCAAAGTCCTAACCGTTTCTGCTAGAGTTCAAGCACTTATAAGGGCATTTAGAAAGAAAGGTTATATGTTAATAGATACAATTATCCCAGTTCCAGAAGGTGATGATGTCTATTTTGAAGAAAACTACAAAGATGGTGTTGGTATCATCTACCTAGTAAAAGATAAAAGAATTAACACTGACAGAGAAATAACTGCAGAAAGACTTGTTGGCAACTATTTTAATAAGTTCATCTGCAGATTAGAGTTAAGAGAAGTTAGCACTGGCAGAACCATAATGACTGTATCTGAAATGTCAAACCAAGAAGTTATGTTTGCTCAAGCAGCTTCAGACAATGGAATATTCCTTTCTGAATGGAAGGAAGTCACAGACAAAAATGGAAACATTGTTTATAAAGACAAGGCAAATACTCAACCAAAGAAATACAAGGTTATTTATGATGGAAGTAAAGGCACAGATGTCAAATACAACACAGATGCAATGTGGGTCAAATGGACTTCAGAAATGGTTAAAAAGACTGTTATGAGAAGGGCATTGAAAAATATCAAAGAAACCATTCCAGAATTGGCATCCACCATTATGGCATTTGATACAGAGTTTATTCCAAGTGAACCTACAGAAAACAATGACAACAATGTTATTGAAGTTGATGGTGTAAATAACTTTGATATAGATTTAAACAATTTAACAGAAGAACAACAACAAGATGTTCAAGACTGTTATGAAATTTATTGTCAAAACCCAGAAAATGCAAAGTTAGATGCTGAAAGATGCAAAAAGTTATATGAAGAAGGTGTTCCAATCAATCAGATTATAAATGAAAACTATGCAGAATTGGTTAATTTGGCAAAATCAAAAAATACTTATCCTTTAGTTGAAAATATTCTCAAGGGGGTTCCTTATGAAAAAAATGAAGATTAAACAAGGAACCAGAGCATGGGAAAATGCAAAGGAAACAAGGATTGGCAGTAGTGAAGTGTTTGATATTGTTAGATATTATGCTACAGATACAGAACTTCAAAACTGTGGACTTGATGCAAAAAAGTTTAAGGAAGAACTTCCTTATGTGACAACTTGGTCACTTTATCACAAATTATTAAGTGATGGTCTATATCAAAAAGCAATATTAGACCCAGCACTTGGTGAATATGGACTTGCTATGGAATCTTATGGACTTAAGTTATTGCAAGAAAATCGCAACAACAAACTTAAGAAAGGTCAAGTTTATATCTCTGACAAACTTATAGCATCTTTAGATATAAGCGGAATCAGTGAAGAGATAGATGTAAGAGAATTTGACTATGGAAATGGCAGAATTAGAGCTGGTCAAAAGTTTGTTTGTGAACAAAAGACTATATCTCCATACAAAGACACATTGCCACTTAAATATATAATTCAAGCACAATACCAAATAACAATGTCAAGACACAACTTCTTCATGTTGCAATTGATGATGTTGGAAAATGACACAGAGTTTGAAAGGGGGAAAATTGTTGCTTTAGAAAGAACAAACAAGAAGAAATTTCTTGAATATGTAAAAGACAAAGTGAAAGTTCAATATGTGTATTTTAATCACAATGAGGCACTTTCACAACTAATCAAGGTTTGCTTGGATAGATTCTTCAAAGATGTTGAAGACAGAAAGGAACCAATGCCATTCATTCAAGTAGACAAGGTTAACAACATTCTTATTTCTATCAGACAAAATTCATTCTATAATCCAGACTTAACAAAAGAGTTTGATTTGACTGAATATGCAGATGCCAAAAAGCAATGTGATGAAGCAGATAAAAATAAGAAAGCAGCAATGCAAAAAATTATAGAATTTGCAATGCAAAATAATTGTAGTAGATTTGTTAGTCAAAGTGGTCATTCTGCAATGTTTTCTACAGATGGAAAATTCTTATTAAAACAACCAAAGGAGAAACCACATGATTAAATTAAGACCTTATCAAGATAAGGCAGTCACATTTGCAGTTGATAATCTATTTAATGTTAAAAATTCATTGATAGTTGCTGGAACTGGTGCAGGGAAGACAATTATGCTATCAGAAGCAATAAGAAGATTTACAACTGCTTATAAGTCAAAATTTGATAGGTTTCCACACACTTTAGTTCTGGTTCATAGAAATGAAATCCACAACCAAAACTTAAACAAGTTTAAGATGGTTGCGCCAGACATCCCAACAAGTGAAATTGTTGCATCTAGGAAAAGCATTCATGGATTAGTTCATTTTGGAATGGTTCAAACAGTTATGAACATTGTGGAGAACTTGCCAGCATTTGACTTAATTGTTGTTGATGAAGCTCATCACAGCATGGCCAGTTCTTATCTAAATATTATAAATAAAAACAAAGAGAAACAAGTCAATAAAGATGAAACCTACATTTTAGGTGTTAGTGCAACACCAAATCGTGGAGATAAAGTTCCTTTAATTGAATTGTTTGATAACTACTACCAGATAACAACTAAATTCCTTATAGATAGTCATTATCTGGTAAGACCTAAATTTGTTGACTTAACACCAAAGTTTGGTCAAGAGTTTGGTCATATTGCTAAAAATGTAGATTGGGAATCTGCAGAGTCATTTGAGTTTATAAACAAATTGGTTGATGACTATTTGGCAAACAAAGAACCAGGAAAATCAATAATATTTGCTCCAAACCATAAGATTTGTCAGTTGATTAAAAATGCACTAGAAAGCAAAGGCAGAACACCAGCTTATCTAGGCAATAACATTTCAGATGATGAAAGAAGTTATGAACTTGAAAAGTTTGAAACTGGTAGTTCTGAAGAACTTATCAATGTTGATATTGCAACAGAAGGATATGATTATCCAGAATTAAGAAATGTTGTTGATTTTGATACCAATGGAAATGAAACACAATGGATTCAGAAAGTTGGTAGGGGTTTAAGAATTGCTCAAGGCAAAACCGGATGCACTGTTCTAGATTTTGGTGGAAACTTGCATCTATATCCAGATGTTGAAGTTGATGTCAATCTAGAAGGTGAATTCAAAGCATCTAAAGGTTCCAAGTTAAAGAAAGAAGATTTCTTTATAAAGAAAAGTGAGAAACCAAAAGAAGAAGTTGTGTATGTTGAAAAACAAGAGTTTACACCATACTCACAACCAATCGGATGGGAATCACTCAATGATGAAGAAGTTGGAATTGTTTATTCATTAAGTGGCAGTAATAGGGATGCTATTGTTGTTAAAACTGGTGATAAATTTACATTATTTACTGGAAACAAGACAAACATTGTCAAGACATTAACAGGCACATTTAATGAGTGTATCACTAAAGGTGATGAATATGTAAAGGAGACCAGTTCTGAAGTTTGGCAAGAAGAAAGACTTATTAGCAAAATGCAAATAAAGAAACTTTCTCCCAAGTATCCAACAATGACTTTAACATGGCATTCTGCAAACTGCATTATATGTTGGGAATGTTGGAGAAAGGTGGTGCTAAATGAAATTCAGAGCTAAAAATCTAAATGCCAAAAAACTATTAAATGGCAACACAGAGTTTTCTATGGAAGTAGAAGACAAACAAAATAGACTTATAAGTCAATTAAATGCCCAAAAACAACTACTTAACTCTGACCTTGAAGTTGGTATTGATAAATGGAGAAACAAGAGAAGTGGTGGTCATAACAGACTATTCTGGGATATGTGTGGATATTTATCAGACCATATCAATGACCCAACAATAACTCAAATGACCATTTATAGAGACCTTATCAGAGAATATGGTGTTTCTACTATTTATCCAGTTGAAGATGAACTATTAGATTTGGTTATTAGAGACTGGGAAAATAGGGGTGATGGTTGGTTAACTCAAAAACAAAGAAAGAGCAGACTTGATGGGAATAGAACAAATGTCAAGTTCTGGTTTGGAAGTTCCATTTATGACTCCAAGCAGTTCTGGAAGATTGTTGAAGGGTTGAAGATGGCATGTAGAGACAATGGTCTTGACATAACACATTATGACCAACAAATGCAACTTTGCATTAAAGAAATGGAAGAAAAAGAGAAACTTGAAAAGGAGAAAGCACATGGGAATAATTAGAGACAGTTTTGTAATGTTTAAGAATTGGTCTGAAGCTATTGAAGCACTCCCAGAAGAATATCAATTGGAAACTTACAAAGCATTGTCAAAATATGGTCTTACTGGTGAGATGCCAGAAGATATATCTCCAGTGACAAAAGCAATACTTATAAGTTTCTCTAAAGGCATGGAAAACAACATTGCCAGATATAATGCAAGTGTTGAAAATGGGAAGAAAGGTGGAAGACCTAAAAAGGAACAACCTAGTGAAGAAAATGAACAACCCAGTTGTGAAAATGAAAACCTAGAAAAACCTAGAAAAACCCAAGAAAACCTAACTGAACCAAACCATAACCTTAATGTTAATGTAAATGTTAATGATAGTGTTAATGTTAATGAGAATGGAAATGATAATGAGTTTAAGTTAGTTAATAAATTAAAAAAAATAAATTGTTTTGAAAGTTATGATATAACGCACACATGCGCGAGAGTTCCAGAAAAATCTCAAGAAGAAAGATGGCCTTACTTGAGTTATTATAAGGAATTCTTTGATTGGCAATTTGGAGACACTATCTGGAGACAGTTAGGACTTGAAATTGTTGACACTATGGTTGAAGCAAAACAACAAGCAGAAACAGAAGAAGGTTTGAAGTTTAATCAAAAGAGATACTTCCTATATGACATCTGTCAAATGTTTGCAAAGGTTGATTGTGACCACTTCAGAAGTATCATAACCCAATTAAGATTTAATGATGAAATCAGGAATAGACCAACTTACATTCTTGGATGTCTTGAAAGGGCATCATGTGACAAGTTTAATAAAACAACTCAAGAAGAGATGAAGAAGTTTATTGAAGATTTGGAGAAACAATCATGAAATCTAAAAGAAGCAAGGCGTGTGACATCCCACAAAAAGTAAAAGATAAGGTTTGGGAAAGAGATGGGTTCTACTGCATCAAATGTGGCAATCCACAAGCAATGCCAAATGCACACTATATCTCAAGAGCTCATGGTGGACTTGGAATTGAAGAAAACATAGTCACACTATGCCAAAAATGTCATGACATTTATGACCACTCACCATCAAGACCAGAATTCAGAGAATATATTAAAAATTATTTAAAAAATAAATACCCAGATTGGGATGAAAAAAAATTAGTTTATAGGAGAAAAAATTATGAAACTTTTTAAAAGTAAAATTGATAAATTGGCAAGTGAGAAAAGACACTTAAAAATTAAACAACAAAACATTAAAGACAGAATGCATGAAAAAAATTCTGCAATCGAAACCAAGTTAGCAAAACTTGAAAACAAAGCTCAATACCTTAAGGAAGTTGCAGACAAGCAATGTGTTGAAATAGATAGACAACTACAAAAAATCAATAGAGACATTGAAAGTGAACAAATCTATGTTAACAGTGTTGCTGATGCTGAAAAAGAAGTTGTTAAAACATCAGCTAGAAAATAAATCAACAAATTAAGGGGTGTGTATGTGCATTGTGAGTGAAGAACTAAAACAACTATATTTAGACAATGCTCCAGGATTGGTTGGTTGGTATATTAAAAGACATAAAGATGCCAGCATATACTTTGACACCTTTGAAGATATGAGACAAGAACTTTTGCTTTCTGTGTGGGAGCAACTTCCACTATATGATGCCACTATAAGTAAGTTTTCAACTTATGTTGTGGTGGTCTGTAAGAGTGTGGTTTCCCACAAAATAAGTTTTGCCAACAGAGAGAAAAGAAAAGGGTCTTCCAATCTGTTAAGTCTTAATCAAGAACTTGCAGAAGACTTCACTTTGATGGATATCATTGGAAGAGATGAAGACCCTTGTGATGCTCTCTGCAGAAAGGAAAAAATGGATAATATTAAAAAAATGTTGAGTCCATCCGCTTATGCATACTACATAGATGGTTATGAAGTAAAAGAGATTGCTACATATCAAAATAAAACAGAAGGAGCAATAAGGTCATCAATTAGAAGAGATTTAATTAAAATTAAAAGGGAGATGGGAAAGGAGAAGTGCAGCTATGAACCAGATTAGTTTCTTTGATGGTAAACACCAGTTCAAGATAACAAACAAAATCAGACTTATTGAGCTGTTTGCTGGATATGGTTCTCAACACTTTGCCTTAAAATATCTTGGAATAAATGCAGAAAGTTATAGAATCTGTGAATGGGCAGTCAAAAGCATTCAAGCATATAAGGATGCACATTTCCCAGATGACAACACAGATTATTCTGCAGACCACAGTATTGAATTTGTTATAAACAGACTTTTCAAGTGGGGTATAAGTTCAAACTATAATGAACCTATGACTAAAGACCAAATCAAGAGAATGGGTGAACAAAAGTGTAGACAAGTCTACAACAACATAAAAGCAACCCACAATTTGGTTAATATCCAACAAGCAAAAGCATCAGATTTCAATATTGTTGATAAAGATAATTTTACATAC
>JAFTMY010000177.1 GCA_017452165.1 Clostridia bacterium
TTTAATCTTTGGTCGATTTTCTTGTCGCCCATAAGTTTTTCTGCTCCTAGAACAACACAATAACGAATAAACTCGGATTGGTCTTTAAATCCTTCACGAGTAAGGTCATAGGAACTTTGCAAGGTGTTTAAGTCATCTTGTGAGTAAATCCTTAATGTGTGTTGTGTTTTAATTTTTGTGTCTTGTTGTTTGTTGTTCATTTTTTTCTCCTAGTTTAAATTTTTGTTTTTGTGTTTGTTATTAAGTTGTAGTAGTGTAGTGTTATTTGATAAATACCTCCTTTTGTTAAAAATTTTCTTTACACAACAAAAAAAGAAATCTCGGTGGATTAGATTTCTTTTAAGTTTTTTCTATTCTGGTTAAAGGGGCAATGAGTTTTTTATCCCTCTATTATATATGGCAAATCGTAAGACAAAACAAAGAAAAAGTTGTGAGTTGTAGGGGTTTTGTAGTTGTTTATCTTTTTTTATTTTTTCTTCATTCTTTTCTTTATTTTTAATTTCTTTTCTTGCTTAACAAAGAAAGAATATATTAAATTGGGGGTTATTTAATATATATAGCAAGAACGTGCAATCGCTATTTTTTCTTTTGTTAGAGTATTGTTTTTCTTTGTTAGACAAAAAAGAACTACCTTGTTTGGTAGTTCTAAATCGCTATGTATTTAGTCCCTCTATATATAAGGACAATTTTTTAGTAAAAATTAAGGCAAAATTGAGTTTTTGTTAAAATTTTCTTTTAATTTTGCTTTTTTAATGCTTTTTCTTGTAGTTCTTCAATAAAATCTTCAACAATCTTCACAACTTGGAAGAAATTTCCCTTGAAGTTTTTTAAGTTCTCAAAATGAGCTTCAATTCCATAATCTGCAAAGATTTTGTTTGTTTGCTCAATCCATTTATCATCTAGGTTAGAGTAATCAATCTTTTGAGATAACTTTTGTTTAATATTCTTATCTGCACCTGTGCTAATGGTTTTCTTAATAATCTTTTTAACTTCTTGGATAAGGTCTAGCACATCATTTAGATTTATAATAAATTTGCCAGTTTTCCTAATTTCATCAAGACATTTGTTAAATGCAACTTTGCTTTCCCAATGCAACGTTCTTGCTTGTTTTGTTTTCTTAAATTCAGGGTCGTTACAAAGCATAATTCTATAATCTTCTTTAAGAACTTTCAATCTTTGACTAACGGCACTTGCAGAGATTCCAAGTTTTTCAGCAATTTCTATTTGTGGGATTTTCTGCATAAACATAAGCAAAATTTCTCTATCGTTGCCTTCAAAACGATAAAGTGCTCTATACATAACTTTTTTAGTTAATTCGTCATCAAGTTGCTTTTTCCAATCATCTTCTTGCAAACTATGTTTTGCAAGATAGTTGTCTAAATACTTTTGACTTTTATCTCCTTTGATTTGTGAAAAACTAACCTCGTGTCTGCGATAAGTTCTTTCTTTGTTTTCAGGGCTCACAAGAGAAGTGTCTTTTTTAGCATTTTTATCTTTTTTCTTTGCTTCTTTATATTCTTCGTCAATTCTCTTTTTTTGGTCTGCCCACCAATTTTTTGCTTGTTGCATTTCTTCAGGTGTTCCTTGCAATTTCATAAACAAAACTCCTTTCTATGTTTTTATTATAACATAAAGTTTTATAAAGTGTTGGGCTTTCGACAAAGTTTTTAGGTTGAAATGTGTAGAAATCCGTGTCTAGCTTTTTTAATTTTAAAATTTTCTCTAAAATGTTTGACAATTGAATAATTATTCAACTATACTATAATAAACAGTTAAATATATATTCAATTAAAAGGAGTAAAATTATGGGAAAAAATGAATTAGAATGTGATTGTAATATTATTCACGAAGATCACATAGAAAACGTAAAGAAAACTATGATGAATGAAGAAAGTTTGTTGTTGATAGCCGATTTTTATAAAGCGCTATCAGATAGCACAAGAATTAAAATTATAAACATTTTACAAGAAAATGAATTGTGTGTATGTGACATCGCGGTTTTACTTAATATGACAAAATCTGCAGTTTCTCATCAATTAAGATATTTAAGAGAAATGAATATTGTAAAGAATAAGAAAATTGGTAAAGAAGTTTTTTATTCACTTGCAGATGAACACGTAAAACAAATTTTAAGCATAAGTAGCAAACATTTAGGAGAGTGTCACAATGAAGATTAAGATAGAAGGATTAGATTGCCCTAACTGTGCCAAGACACTCGAAAATCATATAAATAAAATTGATGGAATACATAATGCTAAAATAAACTTTTTAAAATCATACATAGAATTTCAAAGTAATGATAACGAAAAAGCCATAAATGATATTATTGAAATAACAAAAAAGATAGAGCCAGAAGCTAAGATTATCACAAACAAAACTAAGGTTAAATTTAATAAAAAATGGTTATTAGAGCTTTTAATTCTGTCAATTGGAATTACAGTTGGAGTTTGTTGTTTTCTTATAAATTTGCCAACTTGGGCATATTGGATTTTGTTGATTGCTTCAGCTTTACTTTTAGGCTATAAAACCTTTTATAAGGCTATTCAATTAATTTTTAAGGGTGTTATAAATGAAAACTTGCTTATAACAATATCAGTTTTTGGCGCAATTGCTATTGGTGAACACACAGAAGGACTAATGGTTATTGCCCTATATTCAATAGGTAAAATATTGGAAAGCCTTGCTTTAAATAAATCAAAGAAATCAATTGAAGAACTTACTAATTTTAAACCTGAATATGCGACCTTATTAAAAGGTGAAGAAGAAATTAGAGTTATGCCAAGCGAAGTTAACATTAATGATATTATAATTGTTAAGCCCGGCGAAAGAGTATCGGTAGATGGTGTTGTTGTTGAAGGTAAGGCGTCACTAGATTTACAAAGTCTAACAGGCGAAAGTTTGCCAACCACAGTAGATGTTGATAATGAAATTTTATCTGGTGCAATAGTATTAGATGGAGTTTTAAAGATAAAAGCCACAAAGAAATATGAAGAAAGCACCGTAAATACAATTATTAACCTTATTGAAACTGCAACTGAGAAAAAATCAAAAACAGAAACTTTTGTATCAAAAATTATGAAATGGTATACATTAGGTGTAATTGCTCTGGCAGTGGGTGTTTGGGCTATAATTTGGGCTATTACAAAAAACTTTGATTTGGCACTTTACAGGGGTTTAATTTTCTTGGTTGTGTCTTGCCCTTGTGCCTTTGCAATTTCTGTTCCATTAAGCTATTTTTGTGGTTTGGGTAATGCTTCAAAAAATGGTATTTTAATTAAAGGCTCAAATTATTTGGACGCGTGTGCAAAACTTAATTTAATTGCTTTTGACAAGACCGGAACTTTAACAACAGGTAATTTTGAAATAACAAAAATTGAAAGTTTGACAAACAATTATACAGAAGAAGATATAATTTATCTTGCCAGCATTGGCGAACAATATTCATTACATCCACTTGCTATATCTATAACAAAAGCCAATACTAGAACACTAGAAAAAGCACAAGATGTTAAAGAAATTGCAGGTCAAGGCGTTTATTACACATATAAAGACAAATCATATTTTGTTGGTAAAAAAAGTAAGGACATTCACAAAACAGTTGTAGAATTGTTTGAAGATAACAAAAAAATTGGTCAAATAACATTAAAAGATAGTGTTAAACATAACTCTAAAAATGCTTGCGAAATGTTAAAACTATTAAACATAAAAAGTGTAATGCTTTCGGGAGATAATAAAGAAACAGTTGAAGAAGTCGCTAATGAAATTGGAATTGATGAAGCCTATTCTAAACTTTTACCACAAGATAAGTTTGAATGGATTAAGTTAAACAAGGATAATTACAAAATTGGTTACGTTGGAGATGGCTTAAATGATGCGCCTTCCTTAACCTTGGCAGATGTTGGTTTCAGTATGGGTCTTAAAGGAATTTCAGCAAGTATTGAAGCTTCAGATATTGTAATCGCTAATGATAATCCTGAAAAAATATCTCAATCTGTTAAAATATCAAAATTTACTAGAAAAATTGTTTGGGGAAACATTATTTTATCGGCAGTTGTTAAGATTACATTTTTAACTTTGGGAGCATTTGGCATTACAGGAATGTTAAGTGCTGTAATTGCAGATGTTGGCGTAACGCTAATAGCTATACTAAACAGTTTAAGAGCATTAACTTATAAAAATAGACCAAAAAAGAAGTGAGATTAGTATATCTCACTTTTTACATATCATTTTTTACACAACATTAACAGATTAGGATTCGCAATAGATAGTAAATACTATAAAGTTGTAATGCCACAATAAGCATTGAAAGCCAAGAAAACAAAGGCTCGACATTTACAATTATGTTATAAATAAAATCCTATTAGATTGATACTAATAGTATTTTTTAATATTCAATATAATCTTATTCTTTTGTTTAGCATAATCGTAAGCAAGTTTTGTGCCGGATTTAGGTTGGTAATAGCCAATACTTCGTTTAGAGTATTTACGCATTTCAGGTTTGTAGTTTTCATCATAGTAGAAAATACAATAATCACTATCGTTTATCATAGCTTGATTTCGTTCAACATAACTTGCTCTGCCAGATGTATATTTTGTTTTGTGTTCAACTTCTTCTTCAACACCAAGTAAGGTAACTTTTTCTTTTCTAAAATGACTATAAACATCTTCCCAGTGTGCTCGTTCACTCTCTAATGTGCAAGTTTCGCTCCTGCAAGTGTAGGCAATCCTTTTTATATTTGGATATTTTTCTTTAAGTTCAGTAACCACTAAATGACAAAGGTAGTCAAAATCACTACGACTGCCAAACAAAAAAGTTAACACATTGCGGTTAACAATCAAATCTTCAATAACTTCTTTTACTTTTTGTTTAAGTTCTTTGGTTATCTCAATTTTTCTATGTCCAAAGAACGAGCACTTAATGTCTGACAATGTGTTAAAACCTCCACTCAATGATTGATGTTCAATCATTATATGATTTTTACAATCATTTGTCAACCATACAGTGTCGGACATTGGGTAATATTTATAATCTTGGGGTCATTGTCTGCAAGGTTAGAAATTTCAATATTAGGTAAAATATAAGTATCAAAAATTGGAGTGTGAATTATGGAAAAGAAAATTGATTATGATGACATTATCCATAGAATTGGATATTTTAGAACAAAGGCAAATCTATCAGCAAGAGAAACAAGTTTAAGACTTGGTTATAGCGAACAATTTATGAAAAGAATAGAAAACAAGAGTGTTGAATTAAAAGTTAGCACATTGCTTGAATTTTTTGACATTGTAGATATTACACCACAAGATTTCTTTTATATGGGTGAACACTATAACAAAGAAGATAAGAATGTTTTAGATTTATATAACAATCTTTCACAAGACGGCAAACAAACAATATTAGACTTGATGAAGAAGTTGAAATAATAAAAAAATAGCATTAGGTTAATTCCTAGTGCTATTTTTGTCAGTAAACTTTGAAATTATATCTCCTAATATGATATAATAAAACAAGTTTTCTCCTATTTTAACAATATTTTTAGGAGAAAATCGCATAATTTATTCCTAAATGATTGACTTTTCTCCTATTTTAGTGTAATATTTAGGAGAAAAATAAAAGGAGTAGGACAATGAGAGTATTTAATTATAGAGAACTTAAAGATAAAAAGTGGGATAATGAAATTATCGGTTATGTTGCTCAAATCCACGAACACAAAGCAAAACAAGAAATGTTTTTAAAGCAAAAACCAGAAGAACTTGAAAAATTGGTTGAAATTGCAAAAGTTCAAAGCACAGAAGCTTCTAACGAAATTGAAGGCATTAGAACAACAAGCACAAGATTAAAACAATTATTAAGCGAAAAAACAACACCAAAGAATAGAGATGAAGAAGAAATTGCTGGTTATAGAGATGTTTTGAATATCATTCACGAAAGCTATGAGTATATTCCAATTACTTCTAACTATATTTTGCAATTACACAAAACATTGTATAGTCATTCTGCAAAAGTTATTGGTGGAAACTATAAAAATGTTCAAAACTATATTAGTGCAACCGACAGCAATGGAAATACTTATACATTATTTACTCCACTTGCACCTTATGAAACTGCTCCTGCAATAGAGAACATTTGTGATGAGTTCAATAAGGCAATGGCAGAAAGTGAAGTTGACCCACTTATTTTAATTCCTATCTTCATTCACGATTTTCTTTGTATCCACCCATTTTTAGATGGAAATGGAAGAATGAGCCGACTTCTTACAACTCTGCTTCTTTATAGATGCGGTTATTTAGTTGGAAAATATATTTCACTTGAAGCAAAGATTTCTAAAAATAAAAACTTGTATTATGACGCATTAGAACAATCTCAACAAGATTGGCATAATGGAAATGATAACCCAGAAGCTTTTATTAAATATTTGCTTGGCACAATTATTTCTGCTTACAGAGATTTTGAAGAAAGAGTGGATATTGTATCAGACAATCTTCCTGCAATTGAAATTGTTAAGAAAGCAATTAGCACAATTATTGGCAAGTTTAATAAAACAAAAATTATTGAACTTTGTCCAACACTTGGGGTTAAATCTATTGAGAGTGCCTTGAAAAAGTTGGCAGACAATGATTTTATTGAAAAGCACGGGACAGGCAAAAGCACTT